>CAIJLK010000129.1 GCA_903821465.1 uncultured Bacteroidota bacterium
AGTTGCAAGGAAGATTTTCTTTTTGTGCCAATGAAGCTGAACTCGCAGTGCAATTAAACTTATTAGCTGCACAAAGAAAATGGACTAAGATTTATTGCATAGAAGAGGGACTTAAAACTAAGTTGATCGAAAAGGGATTTCAAAATTTCGAGTCTATAGATCTGGCCAGTTGTGAAGCAAGTATTACTTATTGCGAACAACTAATAGCACGCACTGGAAGCCTTTTATTAAGCAGTGGACAGCCAAGTGGCAGAACGGTAAGTGTTTATGCACCTGTGCATATTTGTGTAGCATATACCGATCAGTTGGTGTATGATATAGCTGATGGGTTGAACCAATTATTAGATAAATACCGATTGGAACTTCCTTCATTAATTACGCTTGCATCCGGGCCAAGCCGAACTGCTGATATTGAAAAAACTTTGGTGGTGGGGGTACACGGACCGAAAGAAGTTTTTTGTTTTTTGATTGATAGGCAATAAAAGATAGCTTGTAACTTTATACTATATGCAAGAGCCAGTTCACCAAATATTTGTTTATGGATCACTGCGCAGTGGTTTTCAAGCACCAGCATTTGAATATATCAGTCGCTATTTTGTATTGGTAAGCGATGCCCGAGTGAAAGGGCATTTATATGATCTAGGAGAATTTCCTGCCGCATTACCTACTGACGATGAAGCTTATTTGATCGGAGAGTTGTATCGAATAAAAAACGAGGAGGACTTCTATTGGGCCATGGAGCAGTTAGATGCTTACGAAGGAATTCATTCAGATCCTGAAGATGGCGCCTTCCCTTATAAAAGAGAATTGGCAACGGTTTATACAACTGCCAACGAAACAACTACAGCATGGATTTACTGGTATAATGAACCAATCATGAATCAACCCCTTATTCCATCAGGCGATATGTTGGAATACATGCGTCAAAAGAAAAATCAAGGATAGCATGGAGCTCGAAATTGGTAAAAAAATATATTTTCTTTCCGACTTTCATTTAGGTGCGCCTGATAGAGATAGTAGTTTGTTGCGCGAAAAAAAAGTAGTTGCTTTCTTAGAATCGATCAAAGAAGATGCTGCTGAGATTTTTATTGTAGGAGATATTTTTGATTTTTGGTTCGAATATAAATCTGTTGTTCCAAGAGGATATACAAGATTGTTTGGTAAACTAGCAGAGCTTTCAGATGCAGGAATTAAGATTCATGTATTTGTAGGCAATCATGATATGTGGATGAACGATTATTTTCAAGTCGAATTAAATATCCCCGTTTACTTCGAGCCCCAAATATTTAATTGGAATGGCAAACAGTTTTTCATCGGACATGGTGATGGCTTAGGTCCGGGTGATCATGGATTCAAATTCATCAAAAAAATATTTCGCAACTCTATTTGTCAGTTATTGTTTGGTATGATCCATCCTAATTGGGGTATTGGATTGGCTAATTATTTCAGTCGAAAAAGCAGACAGAAAACGGGCAATTCAGATGAACTATTTCTCGGCGCTGATAAAGAATGGTTGATTGTTTTTGCAAAAGAATATTTGAGCCAAAAACATGTCGATTATTTTGTTTTTGGGCATCGTCATTTTCCTATCGATTATGCGTTGAATGCAGAGAGCAGGTATATTAATTTAGGCGATTGGATTCGCAATTTCACTTATGCATGTTTTGATGGGCATGATATGGAATTGAAAAACTGGGTGGCTTCTAAGTAAGTGTTCTAATTGTATTTCATGGAAAGGTTGTTGCAACAAGATGTTTATTTATAAAGCAGCAATAATTTCGCCTAGTTCTTTTTCGAAGTAACCGGTTTTTCCATTTTCAGTGACACGACCAACTTCTTTTCCTTTTTGCATCACCATGAATGTGGGTGTATTAGTAATCCCATATTTCTTTTCGTATTGTTTGTAAGCGTGCTTTGTTCTATCAACAGCTATCAATAATACTTTTGATTCAGGGTAACCAGCTTTGTCAAGTAATCGATAAAATTTTGGTAACAGGTTATTGCTATCATGGCACCAAGTTCCACATACAACCACGATAGAAAATTTGGATGCATTTTTTTTGATGGCCTCAATAGCAGATGCATCGGCTTCGCCCCATTTCATATTTTCTTTAAACCAAGCAAAAGAGGTATCGTTTTCTAAAATTGAGCGATTAATTTTTCCGCTTATGATTTTTGCTCGATCATCTGGCACTATTATATAATCTTTACCTGCTGATAATTTACTGCTAGAGCAGGATGCAAAAAAGCTAATGCTAAAAAAAGCAAGAAGGAGTACTCGCATAAAAATTAATTCTTTAAAAACTAATGTGCAGCTAAGTTCGTTTTCAATTCCAGAAGGAAGGATTTGAATTTTGTTAAAGATTGCACCAACTGTGATTGCGTATCGGCTTGTGTCTTATTATTTTTTAAATAGTTCTTGGCACCTTCAATTGAAAACTTACGCTGTCGCAATAGAAAATAGATTATTTGTAAATTTTTGATGTCTTCCACACGAAAGAGGCGATCGCCCTTTCTAGTTTTTCTAGGTTGCAATACATCAAATTCATTTTCCCAATAGCGCAGAAGTGAAGTGTTTACTCTAAACCAACCAGCCACTTCGCTAATGCTATAGTAGAGTTTTTTATTCAGGGTTTCTTCGTCAGGCACATCGATCAAGTCAACTTCGGTATCCATTTCGCGGAACGACTTTCTACCTCTTTTGTTTAGTTTTTTATTTTCAGCAATTGGGGTGGGTTGCGGATCTTCTACTTTCTTCTTGATACGAACAGCGATGGACTTATCGGTATATACAACAACTGGTTCAGCAACGGGAATAGGTTCAATAATAACCGGAATTTGTTTTACTTCTGGTTGTTTCTGGGGCTTCTCTTTTTTTACTTTGGGTGAATTGGGTTCTATAGGGAAGCCGAATAAATCTAATTGTTGCAATGGACCTGCCATTGTATAAAAGTAGTACAAGTATGTCAGCGATTAGGCAGACGAAGAACTTGGTGGAAAAGATGGCATTATATGGGGATAGAGCATTGCAAATAGGCTTATTTAGTATAACTTTATTTGTTAATGCATCCTATTAAAACAATTAGTGTTTGTGGCGCCGGTACGATGGGTTCTGGCATTGCTCAAATCTGCGTCCAGTCAGGTTATCCAACTCTTTTATTTGATCTGAACGCTGAGGCTTTAAAAAAGAGTATCGATATCATTTATGCAAATTGGCAGGGATTGGTCGACAAAAATAAAATCAGTGAAGCTGAGTGCTTGGAGTTTAAGAGTCGATTTACTTTCAGTAATAACATTAATAATTGCAAGGCTGATTTAATTATTGAAGCGATCATAGAAAAGCTTAATGCCAAGATTGAGCTGTTTCAGCAGTTAGAGGCAATCAATCCGATAAACACTTTACTGGTCACTAATACTTCATCTATATCAATCAGTTCGATTGCTGCAAAACTGGATCATCCCTATCGTTTTGCTGGCATGCATTTTTTTAATCCTGCAACATATATGAAACTGATCGAGTTAGTAAAATCAGATCATACCAGTGATGCACTCATCAAATTATTACAAGAAGTGGCTGTTAAAATGGGAAAAACGGCTGTGATTAGTAAAGATTCAGCAGGCTTTATAGTGAATAGGGTTGCCCGGCATTTTTATTTGGAGTCGTTATTAATGATTGAGCAAGGAAATACTAGTATTGAATCGATCGACGCTGTATTAGAAGCAACTGGGTTTAAGATGGGGCCTTTTAAATTAATGGATCTAATTGGCATCGATATTAATTATGGTGTAAGTTGTATTATTTGGGAAGCTTTGGGGAAGCCAAAACGTTTAAAAGCATCGGTCATTCAAGCCCAAAAAATTAAACAAAATGAGCTTGGAAAAAAGACAGAAAAGGGCTTCTATTTTTACGGCATAAAATAGCAATTATTCGTATAATAATGATTAAAAATCACAACTTGATTAATTAATCATACTAATTGACTAATTAATGCATGTAATTTATTAAAAATACAAACTAGTTGGTATATCGGCATACTGGCATCTTGAGGACTTTTATACTTGGTATAAGTCTGTTTAATAATGGACCTCTTGTGTATTGATATAATAGTAACTTTTTTTAATAAACCTAAGTAGTTTATTGAATTTTTTTATTGTGAAAATATATATGCAAGTGTTTAACGAATTATCTATGAAAACGAGAAGATATTTACTCATTTTTAGTTTAGTAACTGCCGCTATTTTTGGTAGTTTCAATATAAGTAATGCTCAGCTTACAAAGAATGGAATAAACTTTCAAGCAGTTGCAAGAGATCACTTCAGCAATCCACTGAAGAGCACACAGATTTATGTGCAGCCTAGCATTATTCAGTCATCAGCAACAGGATCAAAAGTATATATAGAAGAGCATCAAGTAACTACAGATGCAACGGGAATTTTTAATGTTACCATTGGTCAGGGTTCTAGAACAGGCGGATCAGTAAACGATATTCAGACAATCGATTGGGCAAATGGTCCTTACTTCTTGAATTTAAAAATCTCTCTATCAACTTCTACAAGTGGATTAAATAATAGAAACTGGATAGATTTAGGCACAACACAATTAGGAACGGTACCTTATGCGCAATATGCTGGCAATGTAGCTGGCTTAAGCAATAAATTAAATATCTCCGATACCTCATTGATGTTAGCAGGTTATGCAAGAACCAACTTAACCATTGATCCACTAACATTAAAAGCACTTCTTGCCAATAAAGTAAATGTGCAAGATAGTATAACAGCGTATGTAACCCCGGCAATGTTGAATGCTAAAACAGCCACCATTTCAACTTTTGGTGTAACCAATACAGTTTCTTCATTAATAAATACCAAACTTAATATTTCGGATACTGCAGTGATGCTAAAACCCTATGCAACGCATCAGGATTTAGCAGACCAAATAGCAGCTATTGCATTAACTCCCGGACCTCAAGGTGCACAAGGTGTTTCAGGCTTGCCTGGCGCACAAGGCTTAACAGGAGTCGCTGGAGCAAATGGTACGAATGGAGTTGACGGAAAGAATGGTGTAGATGGAGCAGCCGGTGCAACTGGAAGTACAGGAGCAGCAGGCGCAACTGGAGCTGATGGAAAATCAGCCTATGATGTTGCGGTGACGAATGGTTTTGTAGGAACACAAGCAGATTTTGTTGCCTCATTAAAAGGAGCAATTGGAAATACAGGAGCTGCCGGTGTAGCAGGAGCAACAGGAGCTGATGGAAAATCAGCCTATGATGTTGCGGTGACGAATG
>CAIJLK010000130.1 GCA_903821465.1 uncultured Bacteroidota bacterium
AAGAATTAAGAAGATATTATTGCAAACAATGGTGGCAATTAAATGGTCGCTCATAATAAATTGTGAGTCGAGCATTCTAGGAAAAAATACCAAATAGGGGAGCGCTAAAAAACATGCCCAGACGGCAATATGGGCAACTACAGATACTATTTTTTTATTCTGACTTAACAAGGGTGCATATTTGAATTAATAAAAATCCATTCTTGCCAAATATATTCAGACTTTCTATTCTATATAGAGGAATATGGGTGAAAGATTGGCTGTTATCGGTGAATCAACATATATTATTTCGAAGTCATTGGTATTTAGTCTTTTGCACATAATTCACTATAAAGATGTTGCACCAAACCATCGACCAATCCTATTTTTGGCACATAAATTTCATCTGCATCCGACCATCGCATTACATTGATATAGATCTGTAAAGCAGGTACAATTACATCTGCTCGATCGGCACGAAGTTTATATATATTGATTCTATCATCCAATGAAAAACTAGAGATTTCCTTATAATAATCTTTCAGCAGATCTATATGCAGCGGTTTGCCATCCTTTCTTTTGCTCAATGAAAACACCTTATTAATATTTCCACCAGTACCAATCGCCACAATTTTTTTATATCCCTTTGTTTTTAATTTAATAAAGTCCTTCAGTTCATTCCACTTCGCATCGCTGACCATGTCTTTCAATAAACGGATGGTACCAATATTGAATGATTGTTTAAATACCAATTTGCCCTCAGCAAAAAAAGTTAATTCGGTACTTCCACCACCTACATCAATGTATAGATAACTATGGTCTGTATCCATCGTTTCTGCAACATGGTTTTCATAGATTAGGGAGGCTTCGAAATCACCACTTATGATTTCGATATTCAAGCCAGTTTCCATTTTCACTTTTCGAATAATATCCTGACTATTGCTGGCATCACGCATGGCCGATGTGGCGCATGCGATGGTATGTAGCACTCCATAAGCATTTATTAAATGGGTATAGGCTTTCATTGTTTGGAGAATCATTCCTCTTTTCTCCTTAGTGATTTCCCCTTTCTCAAAAACATCAAATCCTAAACGAAGAGGTACCCTTACCAGATTTAATTTATTGAATATGGGTTTGCCATATTTATCTGAACTGACATCAACAATCAATAATCTTGCAGCGTTACTTCCAATATCAATGGCGGCGATCCTCACTATTTGCTAGGTTTTTCTTGAAAAGATAATTGTAGGTTTCGATTTGTGACCGAATCCGTTTTTTTCCATCGGAAGGTACATAGTTGTTATTTAATTCGTTGTTCAGGGTTCTAGCTTTTACGTTATCTCTTAATTGAATGTGGATAATCTCTTTTAATTCCTGCTGTAAAACCGGATCTGTGATTGGAATGGCTGCTTCCACCCGATGATCTAGGTTTCTAACCATCCAGTCGGCACTGGATATATATACTTTTTCCTTGCCTCCGTTATGAAAAATCATAACCCTTGCATGTTCTAGATACTCGTCCACGATACTGATGGCAGTAGGTTGTTTTTTGAATTTTTTATTCTCCAATTTTGCGCAAAAAATACCTCTTACAACCATTTTGATCTCAACTCCTGCTATTGCGGCTTCATAAAGTTTTGTAATTAACAGATCGTCACTAAGTGAATTAACCTTTAATATGATCTTCGCAGGCTTTCCTGATTTGGCAATTTTAATTTCGCAATTAATAAGGGCAATAATTTCTTTGCGCATATTATTGGGGCAGACCATTAATGTTTTACATGCTTGCAGAGGCATGGTACCGCTTTTCCAATTTTCGAGATAACGGAAAATACGATTAATATCTGCCATTACATTTCTATTGCTAGTTAGTAAACAATGATCACTATATACTCTCGAAGTGCTTTCGTTTAGATTACCTGTACTTACAAAACCATATTGTACAGTTGTATTTCCTTTTCTTTTTTTAATAATACAGAGCTTCGCATGTATTTTAATTTTAGGCACACCTAATAATACTTTGATGCCTTCCTCTTCCAATATTTTTTTCCATTCTAAGTTGGCTTCTTCATCAAACCTTGCTTTTAATTCTAACATCACCACTACTTCTTTTCCATTTCTGGCTGCGTTGATTAATGCATTAATGATTTTGCTGTTTGAAGCTAAACGGTAGGCCGTGATTTTAATAGAATTCACATCCGGATCCATTGCAGCCTCTCGTAAAAGATCTATCAAAGCATTAAAAGAGTGATAGGGAAAATTAAGTAACACATCTTTTTTCAAAATCACATCGGTAACACGCATAGTGCTTTTTAAATCAGGATGTGTAAAAGAAGACCTTCTCGAATTTTTCTCCTTAATAACATCAGGGAAATCCATGAAATGTCTGAAATTGTGGATACGCCCGCCAGGTATAATATTACTTTTTCTATTCAAACTCAATCGTCGAATCAGGTATTCCAATAAGCCGGCATCCATTTCTTTATCATATACAAAACGAACAGGTTTACCTTTTCTTCTATTTTTTAATCCCTTTTCAATTTTCTCTACAAATGAAGTACTCACATCACTATCTAAATCAATTTCTGCATCTTTTGTGACTTTGAAAATATGCGATTCAAAATGGTCGAATCCAAAATAGGAGAAAATATATGGAAGGTTAAAACGAATGATGTCTTCTATTAAAATGATTTGTGTTTCACCTGCTTTAGAAGGCAATATTACAAAACGTCCATTTGCTTTGGCAGGTATTTCAATCAACGCATATTTTTGTCGGTATGCCGAACTTTGTTTCGACATAACTATACCCAAATAAATACTTTTATCTCGTAAATAGGGAAGCTGGGGTAAACTTTCTATCATTAACGGAATGATATTTGAACGGACTTCTTCGTCAAAATATTTGAGTACAAAGTTTTGTTGTTCTTTGTTCAGATGTTTTTCATCAACTAAAGATATTTTCTCTTTTTTTAGCTCTTTTAATATCCCTTCCCAGATACGATTAAACTCGCTTTGTTGTTTTAATACAATTGTCTGGATATCATCCAAAATGGTTTGAGGTGCTTCCTCTAAATGCATATTGAGTTTTTTTCTTGCTTCAGAGAACTCAATCATTCTTTTTAAAGTTGCTACTCGAACCCTAAAAAACTCATCACTATTATTTGAAAAAATTCCAAGAAAACGAATCCTTGCTCCCAGTGGAACGGTTGGGTCGTTCGCTTCCTGTAAAACCCTAGCATTAAAACTTAGCCAACTAATATCTCTTTGTATAAATTGTCTTTTAGCCATATGTAATCGTGTCGTAATCCAAAAATATAGAACAACCTATTGTTGAATTGTTAAGTTATTGTAATCTGGTATTAGGAATAAGATGACTTGATCTGTTGAATAATCCCAGTTGTAGAGTAGCCTTCAACAATTGGATTGATCACTACTTTTCCGCCATTTGCCATCACTTCTTTTGCACCCACGATCTGTTCAACGGTATAATCTCCACCCTTGACTAAAACATCTGGTAGAAGTGCTTCTATCAATTCTAGGGGAGTGTCTTCTTCGAATAGAATAACTGCATCAACAATAGCCAGACTTGCTATGATCAAAGCCCTACTTTGTTCATGATTAATGGGCCGGTCGGATCCTTTTAACCTTTTAACACTGGCATCGCTGTTCAATCCAACAATTAATAAGTCAGCCTCTTTTGCCGCCTGAGAAAGTGAATAAATATGTCCCTCATGTAATATATCGAAACAGCCATTTGTAAAAGCAATCGTCTTTCCCGTTGCACGCCAAGCCGCTACCTTAAAACAAAGGGTTTTTAAATCAGTTATTTTTTGGGGGATACTAGCTATTGCCCTCATTTATCTTTGTTTTGTTGTAAATCGGTAATAAAATCACACAAATGGTTCCTACAATTAATACAATGAGGAATTGAGCAAACCATTGTAAAGTGCCATTGGCAAAACCAATCTCGAAAGGGATATCGCTTTTTTCGAGCACTTTAGCCATGAAAAAAGCATAAGCACCAATTCCCCCTGGAGTAATGATCATTCCAATACTTGCAAATGCCAAAGCTGTAATTGCATCTTGCATCCCCAATTGGGCGGTACCTTGAGTCGCATATAAACCCACCCAAGTGCCTATAATATATAGCGACCAGATTGAAAAACTATAAAAGAAAAACATCCATTTGTTTTGTAACTTATTTACACTGCTTAAACCTTCCCAAATACCCCTCAAGATCTTTTTAAATAATATCACAATTTTAAGATGTGCAAATTGCTTGAACCAAACTTTAAGAGCTATTAGCATTACTAAGAGTATGCCCAAAAATATCATTACTTTATTTGCTGAGAAATGACCAGACTTATTCTGAAGTAGATCTTTGAGTAATTGTTTTCCGTATTCTCCAACAACTTCAAATTGTAAAATAAAAGCTATTAGAAATACTAGGAGTAGTGAGATTACATCAAAAGCACGTTCCGCTACAATGGTCCCAACTAGCTTTTCTGCAGGAACTTTTTCATATTTGGCAAGGATCGTGCATTTCAATACTTCTCCAAGACGAGGCACTGCTAGGTTAGCTAGATAGCCAATCATTACAGCAAAAAACGTATTAGTAATAGACGGTTTATATCCCATTGGCTGCATTAAAATCCGCCAACGTAAAGCCCTAAAAAGGTGACTTAGCGATAAAATTAAGAATACTGGGGCGATCAATCCATATCGAGCAGTTCTAAGAGAATCCTTGAACTCACCCCATTTATCATTCGGAATCTGGTGCAAACTCCACCATACCAGAAAGACTCCAATTCCTAAAAAAAACAGATATTTTAATAAAGCAACTAGCCTTTTTTTCATGTAACGATCATTCTAGGGCAAGTTACGCAAGCAATTTTAATAAATAGGCTTTTCCCCTTAGAGGAATAAGTCTTTACAATAATTTAAATTCAAAGTGGCATTTTGCTTTATATAACTTGGACAAATGGCAGATAATACTAATACTGTTGAGTTTCTGTGTATTTTATGTAACTTCGCAGACTATTTTCAAGTTTTGCTAAAATGGCGTGATAATGTCAACAAAGAAAAGAATTTTATTCATAGCCACTGAGATGTCACCCTATCTCGAACTAACTGAGTTCGCTGAAGTGATTAACAA
>CAIJLK010000131.1 GCA_903821465.1 uncultured Bacteroidota bacterium
TGATTATCACTGGAGCACAATATGCTTACTGTCGTAAAGATGGTATTTGGGTGGTACCCATTGGATGCCTGAAAGACTAACCCTTCTCCATCCAAAACGAAGAAGGTTCAGAAGTAAAATAGCGCCAAACTCGGGAAAACAAATATCCACCGAAACTCATAACTTAGCACAGAATAGTAATTAAGATATCATCAAGATTATAAAAAATGGATGCATTAACAATTTTCCCGAAAACAAAAGAGCAGGAAGTGCTTTACAAACAATTAGCTAAAACACTTCAAAACCATGTTGTTACAACAAAGGTAGAAATCCCTTATGATCCCGAATTTGTCAAGAAGATTAAAAAGGGTGAAAAAGCAGCAAAACAAGGAAAGCAGGGTTTAAAAGTAAACCTTGATAAGTTATGGAAATAGAACTATTTAGTGAATAGTTAGTTCTAGTTTTCTGTTTAATCCTTGTTCTATAAGTCTGTAAAGAGTCGATAGCTGAATGTCGGCATGCCCATTTTCAATTCTTGAAATATAACTCTTCTTCGTTCCAGTTCTTTCTGCCATTTCTGCCTGTGTCAAATTTGCTTTTTCTCTTTCTTCTTTCAGCAGTTCACCCAAAATAAAAGTTTGCGCTTTCATCTCAAACTCAGAACGTGTTGCTGTTCCCCGACCACCATATTTTTTATCAAGGTGGGTATCCCAAGAAACAATTTTATTTTTTATTGTTTTTCCTATTTCCTTTTTCATTTTCAGCATTTACTTTTTTGTCTATAAAATATTGTCTTTTCAATTTTAGGGCTAACTCGAGATCCGACTTTGGTGTTTTTTGTGTCTTTTTTTGGAATGCATTAATAAGTATTACTAAATTTCCTTCATCAAAAAAGCAGAATATTCTGTAAATATTACTTTCATATTCTATCCTAATTTCAAAGAGTCCGTCAGTGTTTTCCAGATGCTGGAAATATTTTTTGGGTATATGGTCAACTGTCTTTACTAACTCAAATACCCAATCAACCTTTGTTTGCAGGTCTTTATCTAGCTTGTTATAAAAGTCAAAGAAATATTTTCCGTATGTGGATAGCTTTCTGTTCACTTATCAAAGGTAACTAATTAGTGAACATTATTTTAAATTATTTTAATGCCATCTAACTCACTAAGCATTTATTATAAAATCAGTAAATAGGTTGCTTTAATGAACCAAAAATGATTGAGTTTAAGTTAAACCCTCTCCATCCAAAATGAAGAAGGCTCAGAATCTGGGGCTAGATGAATCAAGGTTTTCTTCGCGGCCGCAAAATCCGTTTTCACCAAATGATTCAGGGCAAAGAGCGGCTTGAAGCCATCATTATTATACAAGAAGGCTTCGAGTAAATACTGCTCATTCCAGAACCGCATTTTTTTCGTGAGCCATTCCTGCGGATAATGCCTGGGAGTGAAAATATCGTGGATCTGAATCAGTACACCCTTTTTTAGGATGGGAAGAATTTGAAAAAAGATAAACAATAAATCATCCCCGGGTCTAATAATATGAGAGCTATCAATGAACAGGATATCATTGGCTTCGAGGGATTCAAAAAGGCTGATGGGCAAAGTTTCTACCTGCTTTCGAATCACTGTGATCTCCTTAACTGCATCCAGAAAGGGCATTTCAAAGGGTTCGATGCAAGTGATCTGGCAATCTGCACCCTCTGCCCTATTTTTCTCCAATGCCAGCAAGCTCAGCTGGGTACTATAACCCGAGCCAATTTCAATGATCTGTTTGGGTTTACGATCCCTGATCAATAAATAATAAAGCTCCGAATCTCCCGCTCCGAAATTGGGGTTGTGTACAAAGAAACCATTGTCAATTTTGTTGAGCATCAGAAGCTTTAATTCTGAAGAATTGTTCACCAAACCCAATTTTTCGACTTGACTTGCAACATCAATCTCAAAAGGAAGTTCTCTAATTAAACTAGCATTAAAAGCTGCATCATAGTTAAACTTTGGCTCATAATAATGGTCTTTGATAGGAAATATTCCAAACAACCTAAAGAGACTGGTATGGATCGGAAAATTTTCGACCCCATATTTTCGAA
>CAIJLK010000132.1 GCA_903821465.1 uncultured Bacteroidota bacterium
ACGATGGGACCAAAAAGAATGGATGGCGATTTCCAGGTGCCCGAAGGATTTTATTATATCAATGAATTTAGACCCAATAGTCATTACCATATGGCACTGGGTTTAAATTACCCAAATGCCTCAGATCGATTGTTGAGTGATTCTATAATGCCAGGGAGCGATATATTGATCCATGGAACCTGTGTAACACAAGGTTGCATACCCATACAAAACGAACAAATAGAGGAATTGTATTTATTGGCTGCCTATGCGCATGCTGCAGGTCAGGAATTTATACCAGTACATATTTTTCCTATTCGTTTTAATCTTGAGAAAGACATCCAATTCCTGAAAAAGAGTAGTAAAGATGAGTTGGAATATCAAAAATTCATTTCAAAAATGCAGTTAGTCAGTAACTATTTTGAACAGTATAAAAAGTTGCCAGTCATTGCAATCAACAGCAAAGGTGACTATGAACTTTACTAATAAGTCAGTATTTTAATTACAAAATCCGCAAAAAGATAGTTTTTTGACGAATTAATAGTATTTTGCCTTTTCGGACCCCTGAATCCCTAGTTAACAAATGAAAAGGTTTAAACTTTCCATCTCTAATTTTATTCTCATCATCGTATGTTTGGTGGTATTAATTACCGTTTTGGTATTAAATGCAGTAAACTCAAAAAGCCTTGTTTCATTAAGGCAATCAATAGATACTTTAGTTATTCAAAATCCAAGTATTGGGCTATTACAGGAGACCGACAAGCATCTTTCTATTGCAGAGAATAATTACAGGATCTATCTCACTAACTACGATACCCTTTATAGAGAAGCTTTTTTAAATGAATTGAGTCAGGTTCAATTTACTTTACAACAGATAAGAGTAGGAGCAGATAGCGCTGAGGTGAATCAAATCATGGAGGGGTTGGACAAAAAGATCAAGTTAGCCGATATGATCGCGCAATTAAAAATGATTGCAGATTCTGTTACCTCTCATTCAAAGACTTTTGAAAAAAGGAATTTTGCTTTGGTGAATGCTCCTTTGAAAATCGAGAAAATCGATAAGTCAATTATCGAATCTTTTGTAGTAAACAGAGTTGATACCCTTAAATCGGCACCACGTAAAAAGAAAGGCTTTTTTAAGAAATTAGGGGATTTGTTTTCATCAAAATCTGAAGATGTTCCTTTACAGTATACGAAGGGCGGCATTAGTACAACGAAGGATGGGAAAGTGATTGATTCTTCCAGTAAAGAAACTGCACTAGACTCTTCCATCAATAACTTATCAGATGAAATTCAGAAATTTTATCAGGGTTCTGTAAATGAGGAGATGAGCCTTCGGTCGCGTTTGAATGAAGGAGAAAAAGCCTTAGCTGAAACTAATTTGACAATTATTTCTCAAATTGATGCCGCACTTGAATCCATATTACAAAAAGAATTGACTGCTCGTAGAGAACATTTGGTAAATGCCTTACTAACTGCATCAAATGCCCGCGAAGCAATTGCAAGATTTTCTTGGGGATCATTAGGTATCATATTACTGATCATCATTTTACTTTCATTTAATATTTACCGATTAATTAAATATGAATCTCAATTAATTGAAGCGCGAGAAACTGCAGAAAAAATGACTCAGGTAAAGAGTCGCTTTTTAAGCAATATGAGCCATGAGATTCGTTCTCCGCTTACTTCAATTATGGGTTTCACAGATATTATTGATCGGTTAGAAGTTGACCCGGAGAAAAAGAAATATTTACAAGCGATCAAAACATCATCTGATCATTTATTGCATACCGTAAATGATGTGTTGGATTTCTCAAAATTAGATGCAGGAAAATTACAATTAGAATCACAACCATTTAATCTTAGTGAAGCAATACAAGAAGTAGCTTTCGCCTTTACAACTTTGGCTGCTGAAAAAGGAATTTCTATCAGAGATGAAATCAGTTTGTCGAATGGATTGATCGTGATAGGCGACAGATTTAGATTGAAACAAATTCTTTTTAATCTTACCAGTAACGCAATTAAATTTACAGATAAGGGTTCTGTAGTAATTACAGCGTCTGCAACATTTAGAAATGATCGGGAAGCCGATATTAGAATACAAGTAGCAGATTCCGGCATCGGTATTCCAGTTAGTCATTTAAACAGTATTTTTGAAGAGTTCTCTCAAGTCACTTCGCCAGATAAGCAAAACGAGTCAAGAAGAGCTATTCGTGGTACAGGTCTCGGATTACCGATTTGTAAAATGTTGGCAGAATTACAGGGTGGAAATATTCAGGTAGAAAGTAAACTTAATGAAGGTTCTGTATTTACCGTGTTTATTAAATATTACGTACAAAATCATCCTATGGAAATTGAAAAATCACCTACTGTTTTGGTCTCAAAAAAAATGGAACAAATGTTTGTAGAAAAGAAGGCATTAGTAATTGAGGATAATGAAATGAATGCTATGCTACTCGGTATACTTTTGAAGAAACAACAATTGAAATTTGATTTAGCGAAAGATGGACAAATGGGCTGGGAACTATTCAACAATAACCAATATGATATCGTGTTAACTGATATCAATGTTCCAAAAATGACTGGTGATCAATTGGCAACAGCTATCAGAAATCATCCGAATGGAAAATCTAAAATGCCAGTCATTGCCCTAACTGCCACAATCATGGAAGATGATTTGGAAGCATACAGACAAGCGGGTATTTCAGATATTCTGGTAAAACCATTTAAAGAATCTGACTTGAAAGCCATGCTAACAAAGCATTTGTACCCAACTATATAATTAACTCATTATCTAAAAAGCACTTGTACAGTTTCCGCTGATTGCTGCTGCAAAACTTTGTCCTTACGCTCACTTAAAGTGGCTAATACTTCTTCATTGTAATGTCTGATTGTAAGAAGTGATAATCCTTTTTGAATTTGAACATCAAATTGCGCGCTAGCGGCTAATGCTAGTTGCTCAATTTTTTCTGGCTTATCATCCATACAAACATATACACTAATGGCAGCCGTTTGAATAAGGCTGGGCTTGATATGTAATTGTTTAAATAAACGATACAATTCAATTAGGGGCTCTTCTCCAACGAATGAGAAGTCCTGTGTGTTCAATTCAATCAATACTTGGTTATTTTTTATAACAATAATCGGAGGTAGCCCTTTGTTTTTTTTCTGATGTATGATAGTACCCGGTTGGTCGCTATTTAAAAAGCTTTTAACCAATAATGGAATTTGTTTGTTCTGTAAGGGCTTAATGGTTTTTGGATGTATCACTTGTGCACCATAATATGCCATCTCAATTACTTCGGTATAACTCAATTCAGGTATTAAAACCGCCTCGGGATAGGTTTTTGGATCTGCATTCATTACCCCGTCAACATCCTTCCAAATACTCAGACTTTCAGCATCAAGTATATTCGCAAAAATAGCAGCTGAATAATCGCTGCCTTCTCTTCCGAGTGTGGTGCTCTCATTATCCTCAGTTGCACCAATAAATCCTTGGGTAACTACTATTTTATTGTTGTCGTTAATTAGATTCAAAACATTCGCCCTGATCTTTTCAGTAGTTACATTCCAATTAACATCAGCATCTCTAAAATTATTATCAGTTCGCATAGAATCACGTACATCGATCCACTCATTAATAATGCCATTTTCGTTGAGAGAATGACTAATAATGCAGCTACTTAATAATTCACCAAGGCAAACTATCTGATCATAATAATAATCATAGCTCCTAACGGGTTTGTCGTGCAATAGCCACTCTATTTCTGTAAAAAAATCTGACAATTGTGCTAGACAAGCATTGTATCTAAAAACCAATAGGTATTTACAAGTATTTAAATGCATTTGCTTTACTAAATTGAAATGCTGTAGGGCTTCCTCTTTATTACCCCGATAAAAGGCCTCAGCTACTTTTTCTAAGGCATTGGTGGTTTTCCCCATGGCAGAAACTATGATTACCATCGGAGATGATTGATTTGCTTCAACGATGTCTACAAGGTTATTGACCCTTTCAATACTATTAACACTGGCACCGCCAAACTTGAATACTTTCATCTTGATCTATTTTGTAAAAATGCGCAGGCAAATATAAGTCAGAACCGATGCTGAACAGTTCAAAACTTGTGCCTCATTAGAAACTCATCGTTATCTTTATAGAACCAAACCAGATTTATGATTATCAATCGTAATATTCTCACACTAGACGAGTTTACCATTCAGCAAATGCGGATGTTCCCAAATGCAACCGGTGAATTAAGCACTTTGTTAAGAGATATTGGGTTGGCAGCAAAACGAATCAATGTAGAAGTAAATAAAGCCGGATTGGTAGATATTCTGGGAGATGCTGGTAGCGTAAATGTTCAGGGCGAGGATGTAAAAAAGCTAGACGTTTTTGCAAATAATCAGTTTATCGGTGTATTAAAGCACGGAATAAGTTGTGCGGGAATTGGAAGTGAAGAAATGGACGACTTTGTTGTTTTTGATGATGATATCAGCAACAAAAGCAAATATGTTGTGCTCTTTGATCCATTAGATGGGAGTAGTAATATAGATGTGAATGTTTCTATTGGTACCATATTCGGTGTTTATAGAAGGGTAAGTAAAATTGGCACACCCTGTACTCAGGAAGATTTCTTGCAACCCGGGATCAATCAGATTGCTGCTGGATATATTATTTATGGTTCTAGTACCATGTTGGTCTATGCAACCAGAAGGGGAGTAAACGGATTTACCCTTGATCCGAGTATTGGAGAATTCTCACTGAGCCACCCGAATATCAAATGCCCAGAAAAAGGAAAGTACTATTCAGTGAATCATGGGAACTTTTTTCAATTCCCAGAAAATGTTCGCAAATATATTAATGCCTGCCAAAGTAAAACAGAAAAGGAAGGGGGACCGTATAATCAAAGGTATATTGGAAGTATGGTTGCCGATTTACACCGAAATCTAATCAAAGGCGGAATCTTCATGTATCCAAGCACTTTTGATAACCCCAATGGGAAATTAAGACTCTTATATGAAGCTAGTCCCTTTGCTTTTATTATAGAAGTAGCAGGAGGAAAAGCTACTAATGGTACAGAAAGAATATTGAATATTAAACCCAATAACTTACATGAAAGAACGCCGTTATTTATAGGAAGTAAACAGATGATGGAAGAATTAGAAACATACTTATAACGGCAATGAAAATTCAATCAGTGAATAAGGGTAATTCGAAAAGTTTAATTGCATATGAAGGCTAAACAATTACAATTTCTAGTAAGTATATTTTTCTGTGTTGCCGGTTCTGGCTTTGTTCAAGCACAAGCCCCGCCACCCACGCCTGAGTCACAGCAGTTTTATTATAGTGCAAAAGGAATGAGTTTTGTACCCAGTATCACAAAGCCTGGTTTGATTTATCAAGGTCATTTATATACCGGAAAATCGAGCTTAGATTATTTGATCGAAAAAGTAAATGTGCCCGAATGTTATTTAGCATATGATGATTATAAACGGAATCGTACATGGGCTACGATACTTAGTTTTGTAGGAACAGCAACTTCCATTGTGGGTTTAATTGGAACCAAAGAAGACCGACAAGTTAATTGGTGGCTTTTAGGTGGTGGAATCTTAATAAATGGCGGTTCAGCTTATTTTAATGCAGTCGCAGCTGCGCATTTGAGAGATGTTGCGGTAATTTTAGATCAGCAGAATCGACGGGTTGGCTTGATCAATTCACCGAAACAGTTGGGAATAAATATCCCCTTAAAATTTTAGACTATGAATGAAACAATTATATCGGTTAAGGATCTTAAAAAGAACTATGGCGATTTCGAAGCGGTAAAGGGAATTAGCTTCGATGTACAAAAGGGAGAGATCTTTGGTTTACTCGGACCCAATGGGGCAGGTAAATCTACTACCCTTGAGATCATCGAAACACTTCGCCAAAAAACTAGTGGAGAAGTATGGGTGAATGGTATCAGCTTAGATGAATCGCCAAATGAAATTAAAAAGATCATTGGGGTACAATTACAAACTTCAGGATATTATCCAAGTTTAACACTCACCGAACTGATTCATTTGTTTGCGGGTCTTTATAATGAAACGGTCGACCCAATGACGCTCTTAGACAGTGTGAACCTGCGTGATAAAGCAAATGCAAAATTTAAGGAGTTGAGTGGGGGACAAAAACAGCGGTTCTCCATTGCTACCACTTTGATTAACAAACCCAAAATAATATTCTTAGATGAACCAACAACAGGATTGGATCCTCAGGCAAGAAGAAACCTTTGGGAACTCATCAAGAATATTCGCAATTCTGGAACTACCGTAATCATTACTACGCATTATATGGATGAAGCTGAAGTACTATGCGATCGAGTAGCCATTATTGATAGTGGAAGGATCATTGCATTGAATTCGCCTGACAAACTAATTGATGAATTAGTTGATACAGGTTTCGAGCGACCAAAGGAAGTGAAAAAAGCGAATTTGGAAGATGTATTTATTAATCTTACGGGACACGTATTAAGGGAAGATTAAAGTGAAAAGTGAAGAGATAAAAGATAAAAGATAAAAGATAAAAGTGAAGAGTGAAGAGTTAAGAAATAATTTATTAAAAACTATACTATGACTATCGATCCGCGGGATCCGATTGGAAAGTTTGCTACTGAACACTATTCAGAAGCACAAAAAAAGAAATGGCTTCTTGATCTGCAATTTTTGCCTGAAGCAATTGAAAAAGCCATTTTGAATTTAGACGAGGCACAACTCAATACCCCTTATCGGGAAGGAGGGTGGACTGTAAAACAATTGGTACACCATGTAGCTGATAGTCACATGAATGCCTATATCAGATTTAAGTTGGGATTAACGGAAGTGAATCCTACCATCAAACCCTATGAAGAAAATCAGTGGGCTTTGTTAGCCGATAATGATACTGTTCCTATTAATGTATCCATTACGCTCTTGCATGCATTGCATCTTCGCTGGGTTGCTGCCATCAAAGATCTTACAGAAGAACAATGGAATAGACATGTGTTTCATCCGGGCAGTAACCGCGAAATGACTTTATGGTTTTTACTCGGCTTATATGCATGGCATAGTAACCACCATGTGGCACATATCACAACATTAAGAGAAAATAAGCATTGGTAATGGACAGCAGAGAATGGAAATTAATTTCATCTGAACAATTGTTGAAAGACAAGTGGGTTGATGTTAGATCAGAAACCTGGCAAAAGCCCGACGGTACCATCATTACACCATTTTATAAATATGGTTTTCCTGATTACGCCACTGCTTTAGCAATCACGAAGGATGGTAAAGTGATTCTAGAAAAAATGTTCCGACAAGGTTTGGGTGAAAATTGTATCGAGTTGCCCGGCGGATGTATCGATCCGAAAGATGCTTCTAAAACTGATGGCATGGCTCGTGAGCTTTTAGAAGAAACGGGCTATCGTTTTGAAAAAATTGAATATCTCGGTAGGAATTCACCCAACCCAACTACTAATACCAACCTCATGCATATGTTTATTGCTACAGGTGGTGAGTTCGATCCGAGTCAACAATTAGATATCGAAGAAGATGTGGAAGTGGTACTTGTATCGATGGATGAACTGATCGAATTAATTCAGACACAACAGTTCGTTCAATCCATGCAACTAAGCACTTTATTTTATGCTTTACAAAAACTAGGAAGGATCATTGTTAAATAATTAAAAATGGGAATGGACTGGAAAACCTTGGAGTCGAAATATGTATATCACGATCGGTGGTTAAAAGCGCGTGCCGATAAATGTGAGCTTCCCGATGGCAGGATCATGGAACCTTATTATGTGATCGAAGTTCCTAACTGGACCAATATGGTGATCATTACAAAGGATGAACGAATTGTTTTAGTGCGTCAATTCAGGCAGGCTTTTGGTGCCACCACACTCGAATTGCCAGGAGGTATTTTAGAAAAAGGAGAAACACCAAAAGCTTCAGCCATCAGAGAAATGCAAGAAGAAACAGGCTATGTCTCAGATGATGTGGAATTTCTGATGCAGATCTCTCCCAATCCAGCTTTGAATAATAATACCGCTTATTTTTTTCTGGCTAAAAATGCAGAAAAATTATTGCATACCAGCTTTGATGCTTTCGAGGATCTTAAGATTGAGACCTATAGCAAAGAAGAATTTAAACAATTATTAATTGAGGGAAAATTGCAACATGGTGTGCAACAAGGAGCCATTTATCAGGCCTTGATCAAATTGAAATGGTTGAACTGGGAATTTTAAATATGCACTTCACCCACAACAAAAACACTGCCGCAAACTAATACCAGATCATTTTCATTTGCATGAAATAATGCCTGATGCACTGCATCGTTTATTAGCGGGTAGCATTTTCCGTGCAACTGTTTTTTTGCCGCTGCTTCCATCAAAATATTTTCATCTAATGCTCTAGGAATCGGGGCTTTAGTAAAATAGTAATGTGCGTGTTTTGGAAGTAGATCAAGTACGCGATCTATTTCTTTATCCTTCACCATCCCTATTACAATATGCACTTCTTGCGCACCAACTAATTCAATTTGTCTGATCACTTGCTTAATACCATCTTCATTATGTGCCACATCTAAAACTAATAGGGGATGCTCTTTCAATACTTCCCATCTGCCATGCAAGCCAGTTAGTTTTTTTACATGCGCTAATGCTTTTTGAACAGTAGCTAAACTGATCTTCCAGTCAAGCTGATTCAGCAAATCAATGGCTTTAAGAACGGTAATTATATTTTTAGCCTGATAAATTCCTGGTAAATCCAATCTATAATCTACATGTTCATCATTTCTTTTTTCAACAACAGTTATATCTAAATGATGGGCTGCAAAAGTAAAATCACTGACCCATTTTTCATCGGTAGCCCAATGAATTGGGGCGGCATGATTTATTGCAAACTTTTCAAAAATAGGTTTAGTGATGTCGGTGTATTCACCAATCACAACAGGCGTATGCTGTTTAATAATGCCAGCTTTCTCACCTGCAATTTCGGCTAATGAATTTCCTAAAAGATTCATATGATCCCATCCAATATTGGTGATGATACTTAATATGGGATCAATAATATTAGTACTATCTAATCTACCTCCTAAGCCCACTTCAATAATCGCAATATCAACTTCCTGTTGTGCAAAATATTCGAAAGCCATGGCAACAGTGATCTCAAAAAAAGAAGGTTGGATCAATTGGATCATGGGCTCGATGCGTTTTGTAAAATCAATTACAAAAGCTTCCTCACACATGGCACCATTCACTTTAATTCGTTCTCTGAAATCTTTTAAATGTGGGGATGTATAGAGTCCGGTTTTATACCCAGCAGTCTGTAAAACCGACGCCAACATATGGCTGGTAGATCCCTTGCCGTTGGTACCTGCAATATGTATCGTCTTGAATTTCTTTTGCGGATTGCCAATTGATTCGCATAAACTCAATGTATTATTCAAGTCTTTTTTATAAGCCGATTCGCCAACTCTACTGAACATTGGAAGGGCCCTAAAAAGATAATCCAGCGTTTCTTGATAAGTCATAATCAACTGCAAATATAGAAGAAATCTTATCCGCGAAGTTTGAAGCTAAAAACAAGTGTGCCCACTTGTTCCCCATCACTGCCAGCATTGAGTTTTAACGTTTTTGCTTTCTTTAAAGCAATATTGCGGATAGTCTGATTGGTAGTGGTTGTTCCCTTAGGATTTACGGAAGCAGCAATTACATTTCCAGATTCATCAACAGTAATATCGATGGCTACTTTTGCATTTTCATTGAACTCGTCTTCGAAGCTTGGCAATTTTGTAATTCTTCTGCCATCTAGTCCGCTTCTAATACTCACCCCATTACCTGCAGTGCCGCTACTTGAATTGCCCTTATAACTATCTGAATTTGGATTCCCATTTGGATTGCCCTGATCTCCTTTGCCACCTGCAACACCCTGATTTTTTACGCCATTGTAACTATCACTTTCATTACCACTGCTAGTAGTGCTTTTACCAGCCTTAAATACCGCTTTGGGCTTGGGTTCAACAGGTTTTGATGCTGTTGCAGTTGTGGTAGGTTTGGGTGTTGGTTTTAAGGAAGTAGTTGGCTTGATCTCGGGTTTTGCTTTTGCCTTATCTGGGGCATTTACTGCTTCATCACCATTTTCATCTGCATTGATCTTAGTAGTGGAAGGAGTGGGGTTACTGGTAGCGGGATTAGTCTTGTTATCATCTTCCTTAACGGAGGGGGTTCCTGGAATCGTTGGAGCCACATCACCAATACCTGTTTCACTATTACCCAGATTTACTTCTATACCTTCTCCGGTAACCGGAATGGGAATCTGTGGAAGCGTCCATTGTAAATAGAAGAAAAGTAGAAACAATAAAAGGCATACGGATGCCGTAACGGCTCCAGCCTTCATATTTTTCTCTCTTTCAAAACCTATTTGCATAGAAGCGGAATGATTCATCTCAAATGTATCGTTAATTGTCGCCAGAAAATTTAATGTTGAAAATTAGCTATTGACTGCTTACTTAATCCACTTTTGGGGTATAAATAAATGATAATTCTAGAATAGCAGGATCTGCTAATGAAGCCAAAATACATCATATTAAAATAGAATCAGTGTATCAATTACGACCAGCAGGAAGAAAATTCGAATAAACTGATTTCCTCTTGCTAATGCTAGTCTTGCTCCAAATACACCACCAATCGCATTGCAAACTGCCATCGGGATAGCAATCTGCCAGATAATATGCCCTTTTATAAAG
>CAIJLK010000133.1 GCA_903821465.1 uncultured Bacteroidota bacterium
AGAGCAAGTCAACAATCGTCGAATCTCTCAAACCCAATTGCTTGGCAGGATCTGAGTGGAACTGCTGGATTAACCAAAGGAGCCTGCTTAAATGTGGTTCCGCTAAATGGCAAGATGGTTGTGCTTAAAAAAGATAGTTTATTGATTCAGAATAATGCTGCTTGGTCTGTTTTATATGCCGATAAAAATTGGCCCATCATTAGTGTTACCAGTACTGGATCTGAGCTATCCATTGCACAAAGAAAAAATGATGGAAGTTCAAGGGTACTGATCATGGATGATAAAGGAACTATTATTCAAAATTTTTCTAAGGCCGGACTCATTTCGTTTCCCAGAAATGCTATTAAGATTGGATCAGATGTATGGGTGGCTGATTATTTTGGTGGACTCATTCAATGCAATGCCAACTTCGAACAATTTATTCCGAATGGGCCATTGGGAAAATCTAGTGGAGAAATGATCTTTCAAAACAACCATTTAATAGTTGCCGCTGGTGCAGTAAACGATGCTTGGAATTACCAATATGATCGGGATGGAATTTTTGATTATGATCAGGAAAGCTGGACCTATCAAGGTTATTACAATCGCTCACAACTCGATTCGGTTTTAGATTTTATTACCGTTACAGCCAATCCGGATGATGGAAGTTTATGGGGCGGGAGTTATGGGGGGGGACTAGTTCACTTTCAAGCAAATAATATTAGTATCTACAAACAAAAGAACTCTACGCTACAAGCTGCTATTGGCGATGCTAGTAGTTATCGGGTAAGTGGATTGGCTTTTGATCAAAATAAAAATCTTTGGATCAGCAATTATGGTGCTTCAAAAAATTTGCAGGTCAGAAAAAATGATGGCTCATGGAAAGCATTCCAAATTCCTTTCAGCCTCACTGAAAATGCAACGAGTGGGTTGTTGGTCGACGACTTCAATCAGGTTTTTATTATTAGCCCGAAAGGAAATGGATTAATCTGCTACAATCCTGGCAATAATATTGATGCATTAACTGACGATAAATGGAAAAATTATCTGGCTGGATCGGGACTAGGGAATTTACCAAGTAACAACGTGTTATGCATGGCAAAAGATAAAAATGGATTCATCTGGGTGGGTACCGATAAGGGAATTGGAATTATACAATGTAGTTCAGAAATATTTTCAGGATCGGGTTGCGAAGCATTATTACCCATTGTACAACAAGATCGATTTGCAGGATTATTATTTCACGATGAAAGCGTTCAATGCATTGCTGTTGATGCGGCAAACAGAAAATGGGTAGGAACTAAGAATGGCCTATGGCTGATCTCTGCTGATGGCGATAAGATCATCTATCAGTTCAATACCGAAAATAGTCCCTTGCTTAACAATGATGTAAAAAAGATTGCAATCAACCCTTTAACTGGCGAAGTATTTATTGCCACATTCAATGGCATTTGCAGTTTTAGAAGCACGGCTACTGAAGCGGAGGCAACGAATCAATCTGTTCTTGTTTTTCCAAATCCAGTACCACCCGGGTATCAGGGAACTATTGCCATAAGAGGTTTGGCAAATAATGCATTGGTTAAAATAGCCGAACTAAATGGCACACTCGTTTATCAAACAAGGGCACTTGGTTCACAAGCTATTTGGGATGGGAATAATTATAAGGGACAAAAAGTTGCCAGTGGTGTTTATCTTGTTATTGCTAGAGACGATTCCGGCAATGAAAAGCTTGTCACCAAAATCGTGATCATAGCTGGTCGCTAAATAATTCCTAATCCTTATCCACCGCTTTATTTGCCTTATAAAATGCCGCTCGCTTAGGACCAGGGAATGGTTCCTGATCGCCTTTCAAACCATGCCATAACACCATGTTGAATTCAAGATCTGGCACAGCATCTTCTTTTACGAAATCAAACTTTTCAGAGCGCTTTTGCCACTCATTGATAGCAGTATTCTTTTCTTCTAAGTTCACAAGGTTTTTCTGTACAGTAAATCCTGTTGCATTAGCCTTCGATGAGAACAGCCTCCACATAGGTGTTGCAGCCGCATCGTATTGACTCATTGGCGGAATCCCCAGAATCAATTCCATGGTCCTTAAAACAGAGGAAGTGGAATACATGGTATGATCTACTATTCCTCTCTTTACAAATCCTCCAGCAACATAGGCTGGGCTCCTGTGCGCATCAACATGGTCGGCTCCATTCTGTGCATCATCTTCTAAAATAAATATAGCGGTCTCGTTCCAAATCTTACTCTTACTCAAATACTCAACAAACATGCCTACTGCCAAATCATTATCTGCAACATGCGCATAAGGTGTTGGTCTGCCTTTTTTTAATCCCTCAGTATGATCATTCCCAAAACGAACCGAATTGAATTTAGGAACAGCATCTTTTGCTAATAAAGAATCGAATTCTCTTTTCCACTGACCAAATCGGGTAGTATCTTTTACACTTCCGCTAAATCCTGTGAAATACGGACAGAGATGGTCTTTCAATACTGGTATATTCGGTTTAAAGTTGTCGGCGAATTCACCATAAGTTCGATAACTAACACCTGCTTTTTTACAATGATCCCAAATAAACCCACCCTTATTATTGGCAACTGCGCGATTACCTTCAGCATCATAACTGCCTCCTCTTCCGCCATAACTAGATACCCAGTTTTTTTCTAAGAAATCTGTTGCATAGGCACCGGTTGACCAATTATGTCCATCCGCACTTACTTCACCATCTACATAAAAATTATCTAGTAAAACAAACTCATTCACTAATGCATGTTGATTGGGTGTTACGTTTTCGCCAAACAAAACCAAACGTGGATCGCCATTTCCTTTCTTCACATCACCTAAAATCTGGTCGTATGTTCTGTTCTCTTTGATCACATAAAACACATATTTAATGGGACTCTTATCGCCCACCCTTCTTGGTATAGGATTACCTTCTTCCCCAACTGCCATGCTTTCTTGCTCTTTTTTATACGGAGTGTTTTGGTAAACCTGCTTTGAAAAAATAGCTAATTGCGCTTCAGAGGGTTCTTCAAAAATGCTTAAAGTTCCTTTAAATAAACCAGCAATATATTGTACATCTTTAGGTTTATCCAGATCGCCCTGCTGATAATTCACCTGCTGTTTATTTCCGAACGGATTAGGTCCGTATGGATTTGCCATAGAAGAAAATCCTTTCCCGTTTGCCACAAAAACTTTATTGCCAATTGTTTTTACATTCGTTGGGTACCAACCAACTGGAATAAACCCTTTACTCTTACTAGAACCGGGATTACTTACATTAAAGACGGATAAGCAATTATTATCTGCGTTAGCGATATACAAAGTTTTTTCATCGGCACTTAAAGCCAAGGCATTGGTTGTTGAACCATTGGGTGCATCTGGGAATAAGGCCGCATTCAAAACCTCAATTACTTTTCTTTTATTCGCATCGATAATGGAAACAGAATTGTCGTTCGAGTTAGCAACAAAAATAAAATTTCCCTTTTTATTTACTACAATATCATTGGGATTATCTCCAATCGCGATCTGATCTACAATATTTTTTTTCTCCGTATCAAACACCAATAATTTATCACAGCCCCAGCAGCTGATATATAATTCTTTTTTATTGGGAGATAACACACATGCAAAAGCTTCGCCACCTAAATTATAAGGGATAGCAATTTTAGTTGCAAGGTCAATCATATATAACGAATGGTCATCTTTCGTAACTACATACAACAAATTTTTATCATCATCTAATGCAATGCCAGCAGGTGCAATTTTGTTGGGCCATTTTTTTCCAAGAATAATGGTATCGACTATCTGCAATTTATTTTGTTTGATGGCATATTTCAGAACCCAGTTATCATTTCCACCAGCTGCATAGAGAAATTTTTCATCAGCACTAAAAGCAAGTCCATACCAACTCTTAGCGATCACAACAGAGTCCAACAATTTTTCTGTGCGAGGATCAATCAATTGTATACTCTGAATACCTTGACCATTATTAGTTATTGCTAATAATTTCTTGGATTTACTTACCACCATATTCAATGGCAGATCGCCTAATGGTAAGCTTCTACCAATTGGCGATAAACTCCAACCGTTGGGCAGGGTTCTTTTTAAAGCTTCTAATTCTGCAGCATTCTGCGCACCAATAAATTGTATTGTCAATAAAATAGCAACAAATAGTAATAGCTTCTTCATAAATAAAATTGAAAAACGAAAGTAAATAATCAAGGACCTTAATGCAGTTATTAAATTATTAATTACACTAAGGCTGTTGTTTTTTAAATTCAAAGGTTCTAAGCACTTTAAATTTATACCCTTCAGGCTCCATTGGCATTACACGGTATTGAATTTGGCGCATCATACCAGATGGTGCATAGTTTGCACTGTCAGATTTCTGATATACCGGAAAACGACGCATGAGATTTCCTTCCACTAAACTATATTCATCGTGCCCCTTATAACCAACAGACAATTTCATATCATCCATAATGTCTGGGAAGATGATGGGGCGGACGCCTTGGTTTTTATCGGAATATATTCCAAACACTTTGCCATAGCCGTTCGGATCACTGCTATAAACATAAAGCACTAAATCAGGAAAGCCATCATTATTCAAATCGTCTGATTCAGTAGCTAAAATTCTTCCCTTAATTTCTAAGGAAATTTCTCGGGAGCCTGCTTCAAATCCTAAGGGAGTAATAGTCAAATTATTCTTCTCGGGGTTTTTATTCGTACAAAAAACACGATAACCCGCTTTCCCTACACGCATAGTAGTATCAATTCTTCTATACTGTGCGTTCAAAACAGTTAGAGTGATTAGTCCCATCCCAAATACCAATAAAAATCTTTTTAACAACATATTTCTGATTTTAAAACGGGCATCAAGGTAGCTTTTTTTTTAAATGAACGGAAGCTCCATTTACATATTTCTGCGATACTGGCCCCCGACTTCATATAGGGCATGGGTAATCTGACCAAGCGAGCAATATTTGACCGTTTCCATTAATTCGGCAAAGAGATTCTCATTATCGATTGCGGCCCTTTTTAATCGATGCAATGCTGCTTCACTGTTAGAGGAATTACGCTTTTTGAAATGCGCTAGGTTCTGAATCTGCTGCTCTTTCTCTTCGGTAGTTGAACGGATCACTTCGGTGGGTAAGATGGTCGGACTTCCCTTTTTATTCAAAAATGTATTCACGCCCACGATGGGCAATTCGCCTGTATGTTTGAGTGTTTCATATTGCAAACTCTCTTCCTGGATCTTATTTCGCTGATACATTCGTTCCATGGCTCCCAATACACCACCCCTTTCGGTTAATCGGTCGAACTCGAGCAATACTGCTTCTTCAACGAGGTCGGTCAATTCTTCCATTAAAAAACTACCCTGATTAGGGTTCTCGTTCTTGGCTGTTCCTAGTTCGCGATTAATGATCAATTGAATAGCCATTGCCCTTCTTACACTTTCTTCTGTTGGTGTTGTAATGGCTTCGTCATATGCGTTTGTATGCAGACTATTACAGTTATCGTAAATAGCATAGAGTGCTTGCAAAGTGGTTCGAATATCATTGAAATCAATTTCCTGAGCGTGCAGGCTTCTACCGCTAGTTTGAATATGATATTTTAATTTTTGAGAACGATCATTTCCATGGTATTTATGCTTCATGGCTTTGGCCCAGATCCTTCTTGCAACACGACCAATTACACTGTATTCCGCATCCATCCCATTGCTAAAGAAAAAAGAAAGATTCGGTGCGAAATCATCGATATGCATTCCTCTACTTAAATAATATTCAACATAAGTAAAGCCATTCGAAAGTGTAAATGCAAGCTGGGTGATTGGATTGGCTCCGGCTTCGGCTATATGATAGCCACTGATACTTACGCTATAAAAATTTCGAATTTTTTCATCAATAAAATAACGTTGTACATCTCCCATTAATTTCAAAGCAAACTCAGTGGAAAATATACATGTGTTTTGTGCCTGATCTTCTTTTA
This sequence comes from uncultured Bacteroidota bacterium, assembly GCA_903821465.1. GTDB lineage: Bacteria > Bacteroidota > Bacteroidia > Chitinophagales > Chitinophagaceae > Sediminibacterium. Next base: position 5,978 of record CAIJLK010000133.1, read on the forward strand.
AAATATCTGCCTGCACAGTACCCCGAACCTGTGTAAGTGCTTCTTCTTTTATTTTTTGATATACTTCGGGTGACAAAAATTCATCTGCAGTGGCTCCTAATAATTTTAATCCCAATCCATTATTCCCTTCTGGTAAACGCTCGGGCGATGATGGATTATAGTAGATAGGCCGCACTGCATTCTTAAATTTCTTTTGCAAGTTTTGCTCAACTTCCGGCCAGAGGTTTTTTTCAGTAATATATTTTTCACTCAATTGATCGATTGCTGCATTCATAAAAAATGCAAGGATGATCGTTGCAGGACCATTAATAGTCATACTCACCGAGGTCTTCGAATCGCATAAATCAAATCCGCTATATAATTTTTTTGCATCATCTAAAGTAGCAATGCTCACGCCGCTATTACCTACTTTACCATAAATATCTGGCCGCGCTGCAGGGTCCTCTCCATATAGTGTTACACTATCAAATGCTGTTGATAACCGAATAGCTGGTTGCCCCAGGGAAACATAGTGAAACCTTTTATTGGTGCGCTCTGGTCCGCCTTCACCCGCAAACATTCTAGTGGGATCTTCGCCTTGTCTTTTTAGTTCAAAAACACCTGCGGTATAAGGAAATTCACCAGGCACATTTTCTTGCAATTGCCATTTTAAGAGATCACCCCAGTCCTTGTATTTAGGCAATGCAATTTTAGGAATACGGGTACCTGATAATGAAAAATTGACCAAAGATTGTTTGATCGTTTTATACCTTACCTGGTATTCAAAATAATCTGACCCGTATTTTTTTACCAATGCAGGCCAATGCTCTATGAGTTTTTTACATTCACTATGCAATTTTTCGTGGAAATAATCTTTCATTTGAATCAAGCTTGATAGCTGATCCTGATTTTTAAATGCTGGCTCCTTTTGTACGATCTCAATGGTTCCGTTGATCTGATACAGTTTACTTGCAATCACAGTTTGTTCGTTAACCCAAGCATCGTAGGTTCTATTCTGTTCTGCAATTTCAGATAGGTATCGAACCCTTTTTGGGGGAATAATTTGCGATTGTGTTGCAGTCTCGCCTTTTAACCAAGTAGAGGGCTCAGAACCAAAATGAATACCCGTTTTTGTAGCAATCGTGTTGACTAAGCGTATGAATAATTCGTTTATACCAAGATCATTAAATTGTGCAGCGATGGTTCCTACAATCGGAAGTTCCTCATCTTTTGCATTCCAAATAGTATGATTGCGTTTATATTGTTTTCGTACATCATGTAAAGCATCTAAAGCACCTGCCTTATCAAATTTATTGATACAAACAATGTCTGCATAATCCAACATATTTATTTTCTCCAATTGTGATGCGGCACCATATTCGGGTGTCATGATATACAAGCTTAGATCACAAAAATCTAGAATGCTTGCATCACTTTGTCCCACTCCAGCACTCTCTAAAATAATAAAATCAAAGCCCGTGCTTTTGCAGATATCAATTGCGTCTTGCATATAAGCACTCAATGCGGTATTATCATCACGGGTTGCCATGCTGCGCATATAGACCCTTGCATTTGAAATAGCATTCATGCGAATGCGATCGCCCAACAATGCTCCGCCTGTTTTTTTCTTTGATGGATCAACAGAAATTACTGCAATGGTTTTATCTATAAAATGCTGCAAAAATCTTCTGACCAATTCATCTGTCACTGAACTTTTTCCGGCCCCACCAGTACCTGTGATTCCTAGTACAGGAATTTTTTTCTGTGCCTCAGTTAGTGTAATTTTTTTTGATTCTTTTACATTTTCAGCGTTTGTGATTTGCCTAGCTACTTTGCGAATATCTTTCTGCTCATCTAATTGCAGGGCATTGGGGTAGTCGAATGAATTTGGCAATTCAAAATCACACTGACGAATCACGTCTTCAATCATTCCTTCCAATCCCATCTGGCGGCCATCATCCGGACTATATATTCTACTAATCCCATATTGGTGTAATTGTCTTGATTCTTCAGGCAATATGGTTCCACCTCCACCCCCAAATATTTTAATATGACTGCACCCATTTTGATCAAGCAGGTCCTTCATGTATTTAAAAAACTCTAAGTGCCCTCCCTGATAGGAAGTAATGGCAATCCCCTGCACATCTTCTTCAATGGCACATTCTACAATTTCCAGCACACTTCTATTATGACCGAGATGAATAATTTCTGCTCCCTTCGATTGCAAAATTCTACGCATTACGTTGATGGCTGCATCGTGCCCATCAAATAAACTTGCTGCTGTTACAATTCTTATCTTATGCTTTGCGGTATAAGCCATTTACTACTTTATTGAATTGTAAAATTACAGTTTTGAAGGCAATAGTTAACGCTTGTTAGTTCTTTAATTCCTAATTAAGCCTGATCCAATAAAGTGTTTTAGAAAAAAAAGCCTTTCGTGCGATAATTTTTAGTTTGTTACCCTCCAAAATAAATTCCCCATTTGCAGTGATATCTTTAAGTGGATTTCTGATTTCAGATACCCATTTTCCATTCTTAAACTGCAGATCTTTTACCACCATTTTTTTGGTGGTAACGCCTAGGCCAATAAATCCCCCATCTTTTTTGCTAATCTCAATAGTGCCACCCTCATCTGTTTTCCATTTACCAGAAAAATCATCGCTTGCTTTTTGTGAAAAAGCAGTAAGTCCGATGAAAAAGAAAAAGAAAAATAAGTTACTCGATTTACTCAGTGACATGGCTAAGGGAAAATGATGATGAACAAATATTGATAACAGAAAAAGTGGCTTAAAAATAATGACGCCAATTAAATAGAACCCTTACATTCAGATTCCATATAGGTTTTAAATCAAAGTGATCATAGGCGTTATTTATAAGCACATTAGACATCTTTGGAAGATCCACACCAAATGAAAATTGTAGTTTTAAAGTTGATGATTGATCCTGAGCAAAAGATCTGAGAGGGATATATTCTAAAAAAGGGAAATTGAATTTGGTACTACGATAAGTGATCAATGCTGACTCACCATTCTCATCGCTAATTAACAAAGCATCTTTAGTTTTACCAAGGCCATAAAAAGTTACGCCTATCTCTCTACCAAATATAAATTGGAATCGGCCAATAGGTGTTGCCATTCCAGATTGCCAAGGAATTAATCCACCATTCACAGCAGTCACAGCCATTCTTTGTAAAGTCTTTGGGCTCACTAAGGCCAATATTGGTCCGGCAACAAGTAAATCTCCTGGAATTAAAAAGAAAGGCAATCTTAAACGAAGATTTATTCCTGTTCTCCCAGGTATCACAGAAATAATTGAATTTACATAAGGAGAGGGAAGGTCTCCATAGATCTGTGCTGTATTGGGTGCATCTTGCCGCCAACCGACTTGTAAAAAAATCAATCCATCACCCGATTTATTGAGCACTCCATCCAATCCATATCCGACCGTTACGTTTGCATCAATACCACCCACAAATCCTTTTTCAGTTTGATCCTGACCGAATCCTCTATTTAGCGAACTTCCATGGATGGCAGTGGATACTCCAAAAAACACACCCATTTCTGAGCGAAATCTTGGAACGCCCCCTTTGCCTGCATTTAATCCGGGTATAGGCGTGCTCATTAATACTTTCGTTATAACCTCATAATTCAGTTTTGCACTGGGTAAATAATTATTGGTACAAAGATTTAAAGTATCTGCACTAGCAACGATGGACTGATTTTCATTTGTCTCCACAATTAAATTTCCAGTTGAGGCATCTACCAATTGCTCGAGGCTTAACTGCACTGCGTTTGCAACAACAATGGCATTTTCTTTATTCAGGTAAGCATCGCCCATTGCTATCATATGTTTACCATCCCATGTGGCAGCTTCAATGCCTTTCTCATTATAATAATCGTGTGTCCCTTTTTTGAGGGATGAGTTTCCCCAAGTTCCAACAAAATGTCCTGCAGCAAAAGCATCTTCTAAAAAATGTATGGCAAATGCTTCATCTGCAAATGCGCCTAAAAGCAAGGCGTTTTTTTCTGCCTCAGTTAATTTTCCCTGAGCATATTTATTGGCCTTTAATAAAGCAAGATTATGAAACCAGCCATAGGCAGCAATAGCATTTAGTTCTGCCCCCGATTTCATACAATTGAGATAATAATCAAGCGCTTCGTCGTTTAAAGATTTTCGCGGCAACAAGAAATGTACACTATTTGAAGTTGCGCGTGTTGCATAATTGATATCTGCATTTTGTAAACGGATATCAGAATTTCTGATGGCATTGGTTAAACGACTTGCCGATTTTTCCTTGGACAAGTCATCGCTTAATCGCTCTGCAATATCTGCCACTTTTAAAATCCAATCACTATTCAAAACAGCATTCATCATTTCACTAGGTGAGCAACTATGATCTCCCGCAATGCCTGTCCATGATGCATAATCTAGTTGAGTATGTTTCTCTTTTTTGATAGTGTCAATGATGGGAATAGTTAATCTGTTTTCGAAACCTGTTCTTGATCTAGACCAAAGCTGATCAATCAATACACGATATTCTGGTTTCATTTGCTGTATTGCCAGCATAGCAATAAATCGATGTTCTGGATATACCCAAGCATTCGATTTCGAAAAAGATAAAAACAAACAACTTGATATGAAAAGTCTAGCAACTATTTTCATCTTACAGTCTTATTTATTTGAATCATCCAATAATTAGCAAAGCTAAACATCTTTAGCTGATGATCATTGAATGAATAAGTTAGTGGGTTAGATTTTTTCTTAACTTCAAGCATAACTTATCATTATGTCATTCGAAGTTTTCATAGACCACTCAAAATCTACCCCGGTTATTTTTCTGAAGGACCTTCAAAATCAAACAAGTGCAGAGATTTACGCTTTTGGCGGTATCCTTAATGCATTTTTGATTTCTAAAGATGGAAAGAATACCAATCTAATTGCCGGTTTTGATTCAATTGATGAGGCGAAAACTAAGATTACTGATGGATTTAAGAGCGCTAAGCTTTCGCCCTTTGTTTGCCGAATGGCAGCAGGTAAATATGATTGGGATGAAGAAAGTTTTCAAGTTGAAAAATGGTTTCTCGGAAAACATGCCATTCACGGAATTGTATACGATGCAACCTTCCAAATTCAATCAACCAGAGCTGATGGGAATAGCGCCTGTGTTGAATTGTTTTATGCTTATCCAGGAAATGAAAAAGGATATCCATTTCCTTACCTGATTCAGATCTTGTGGAAACTAGAAAAAGGAAATAAACTTACGGTAACTACTACTTTAACTAATGCAGGTACAATTGCCATTCCTATTTCAGATGGATGGCACCCTTACTTTACATTAGGCGATACAGTAGATGAATACAACTTACAATTTGATAGTACCCAACAAGTTGCATTTGATACAGAATTGATCCCTACTGGACAATTGATGGAAGATGATCGATTTGCAAATGGTAGTTTAATGAAAGGAATATTTCTAGACAATTGCTTTTTATTAAATAATAGTATCGGCAACCCAAAATGTATCTTAAGCAATAAAAATTTGCAATTGATCATTGAGCCTACCCTCAATTATCCTTACATACAATTTTATACCCCGGATGACAGGAAAAAAATTGCCATCGAAAATTTAAGTTCCGCACCAGATGCATTTAATAATAAAATGGGGCTCCAAATTTTGGAACCCCAAGAAACAATTAATTTCAGCACTAGCTATACTGCTGTAGTTGGTTAGCCTATAATTTTTCTACTGCGATCATACTGATCTCAACATTCACACCACGTGGTAGGCCTTTTACTGCAACTGTTTCACGCGCAGGAAAATCGCCCTGAAAATAAGTACCATAAACTGCATTTACTTGAGCGAATAACGACATATCGCTTAAAAAAATAGTGGTCTTAACAATATGGTCGAAGCTCAACTTGGCTTCGTTCAATACTGCTTGAATATTTTTCATCACCTGATGTGTTTCTGCTTCCAAGCTACTTAAATCTAATTCGCCTGTTTCTGGAACAAAAGCAACTTGTCCGCTTAAAAAAACCAACCCATTTGCTCGAACGGCCTGACTATAAGGTCCAATTGGTGATGGTGCTTTATCTGTATTAATGACTTGTTTTGGCATAAAATTTAATTTGGATGGCAATTTGATGCATTTCCTTCAAGCTACCAACCTAAATTTGCTAACTTATAAAAACAAATGCAGATTGTTATAAAAGCAAGTCCAGAACAAAAAGCCATTCTTGAATCGATGCAATGGGCTGAAAGCCTTCAATTGCAATGGTTCCAGCAGGGCGAGTATATGCATGATGCCGTTGCTTATTTCGATTTCTGCTTTGAAGAAGAAGGTTGGGAATTTAAAGAAATCATAAAAGCTCCTGTATTTGTTAATGCAGTCTGCGTTGAATCTAGTCAATTACCTGCCAATGCCATTCGTATGAATGCATGGAATAGCTTTTTGAATAGATCCATTTGGGAAATTGCTGCCAAAGAAGAAACACTACAAAATACAGCCTTAGAAATACTATTGGCGATCGGAAGAAAAGGGATTAAAGTTCCAGACGAACCCGGCTTGATTGCAGCTCGGGTGATTGCGATGATTATTAATGAAGCCTATTTTGCATTGGGCGAAGAAATTAGCACCAAACAAGAGATTGATATAGCTATGAGATTGGGTACGAATTATCCGTATGGACCTTTTGAATGGGCTGAATTAATTGGCCTTCCTAAAATTGCACGACTTTTGGAACAACTTTATTTAAAAGACGACAGATATGCAATTGCTCCCAAGCTATTGCAAGAACTGAATAGTCAGATAACAGACTCTAAGCATGGCACTGATTCTACAAATTGATACCGCAACAGAACATGCAAGTATTTGCCTCAGTAAGGATGGTAAATCCTTGCATCAGCTTGTGAGTGCAGATCAGAAAAATCATGGTTCATTTTTACAGCCAGCTATTCAGGAATTGATGCAGGTTACAGGTTACACATTAAAAGAATTAGATGCGATTGCAGTTACCGAAGGGCCCGGCTCTTACACTGGGTTGAGGGTGGGACTAGCCTCGGCAAAGGGACTTTGTTATGCTTTGGATAAGCCTTTGATAACGATCAATACATTAAAACTGATTGCGGTTTCGGCTATCAATGAGCAAGCGCTAGTTGCAAGTGATTATTGGTTTGTTCCTATGATCGATGCAAGAAGAATGGAAGTCTTTACAGCAATTTATAATAGTCAGTTGGCTTTGATTGAAACGCCATCTGCAAAAATCTTAGATGAACATTCGCTTCAATTGGAATTAGAAAAAAAATTATTGATTTTTTGCGGGTCAGGATCAGCCAAATTCAAAGCGATTTGTCAGCACCCAAGAGCCCATTTTACTACTGTGCAACACGATGCTTCTGACATGAGTGTGTTGGCTTTCAATGACTTAATATCAAAAACATTCGCCAACCTGGCCTATTGCGAGCCTTTTTATTTGAAATCTTTTTACTCCCCCCCATCTAAAAAATGACTTATCTATTACATATATTGGCATTTTATTTAATTTAAAACCCCTAATTTTGTCTACCTTTATAACGAGTAAATATTCCTATAATTTAACTAAAAAAAACTCCCCCCCATGAGTCAGACAATGCAATCAGTGGTCTTAAATGCTAGCAAAACGGCTTTAAAAGTTGATTTTATTCACACCAAGAAAGCGGCTTTAATTTTAAGATCTATTAACCACAAACTTCGACAGCAGATCATTAAACTTCTTGACGAGCAACAAAAAATGACTGTTACAGAAATTTATGTGAAACTTAGGTTGGAACAATCTGTGGCTTCTCAGCACCTTGCTATATTAAGGAGAGCCGGTATCGTGGCTACTTCGAGAGATGGTAAATTCATTTATTACTCTGTAAACTACACACGCCTGGCAGAAGTTGTAGCTTTTGTAGAAACATTGGTAGGTTAATTACTAGCACTGCCCCCTATTTTTATTTAAAAAACTGACTTTCTGGACATTTCTTATTGTGGCCTGAAGCTTGCTATTATCTTTGCTTAAAATAAATTCCATGTTTGTAGAGCAATTATATACAGGCTGTTTGAGCGAAGCTGCCTATTATATCGAGAGTGAGGGTGAAGCGGCGATTATTGACCCCCTTCGTGATATTGAAGAGTATGTTCAATTAGCCAAAAGGAGAAATGCAAAAATCAAATTTATATTTGAAACGCATTTTCATGCGGACTTTGTAAGTGGCCACCTAGATCTTGCAACTGCAACTGGGGCTAAGATTATATACGGACCCGGCACTGTTACCAAACTTCCTGTGCATATTTCAAAGGATGGCGAGCACTTTAAATTGGGTAAACTGCAATTTGAAGTGCTTCATACTCCTGGTCATACTTTAGAAAGTAGCTGTTACTTGCTTAAAGATGAGCAAGGAGTAGATGCTGCTATTTTTACAGGTGATACATTATTTGTAGGCGATGTTGGTCGCCCCGACCTTGCACAAAAAGCAAATGAAATTACCGTGGGAGATTTAGCCGGGATTCTTTATGAAAGCCTTCAAACTAAAATCATGCCTTTGGCAGATAACATAACGCTTTATCCAGGACACGGCGCTGGAAGCAGTTGTGGTAAGAATTTGGGACCCGAAACGTTTAGCACTATTGGAGAGCAAAAGCAAAGTAATTACGCTTTGCAACAACCCGATAAAGCTGCTTTTATAAAAGCTGTGACCGAAGGTTTACAAGCTCCTCCTGCCTATTTTTCTATCAATGCAAAAATTAATAAAGAAGGATATGAAAATATCAATGCCGTAATTGAAAAGGGCATGAAGGCTTTATCAGTGGAAGATTTTAAAATGAAAATGAAGGAGGACAATACTTTCATTTTAGATACAAGAATCTCTACAGTATTTACAGAAGGATTTGTTACTGGGTCGGTCAGTATTGGATTAGAAGGTAGGTTTGCAGAATGGGCTGGAACTATCCTACCATTTGACCAATCAATTTTATTAGTTACAGAACCTGGTAAAGAAAAAGAATCGATTGTAAGATTGGCAAGGGTTGGGTTTGAAAAATTTGTAGGATTCCTTGCAGGTGGTTATGCAGCATGGACTGCCGCTGGCGAAAAATATGATATGATCATTGATGTGGAAGCCGATGAATTGGCGATGGACATTCCTTTCGATCCAAATGTTGTGGTGGTTGACGTAAGAAAAGAAGCGGAATATGCCGAGAGCCATGTAGCTATAGCATTAAATATTCCTTTGAACGATCTTATCGATCCAGCAAGTATGGCCAATCTAGAAGACAATCATAATATTTATGTACACTGCGCCGGAGGATATAGAAGCGTTATTGCGCTTTCACTCTTGAAACGTCAGGGTTTCCATAATCTTAGAAATGTAATTGGGGGCTTTGGTCAGATTAAATTATTAGGAGATAAAATTGAGCTAGCAACCTCAGTAACTGAAGTAAACCCTTAACCCTATTTATTTTACTAATAAGTGACCATGTTTTTGAGCATCGAATTCCCACTTCCAACGTCGGTGACTCCACAAATAATTGGCTGGTTTTTTTCTTACAGCTCGCTCTACATATTCTGCAAAGACTTGTGTTAACTTTCCATGTTCATAGTCATTTGGGGTAGTGGTAATCACCTCAAGATCAACACGGAAATACCCACGCTTCACTTTATAAAAATGCGCAAACAATACTGCAGTATTTTTTTCTTTGGCGCCTTTCTCCGGACCAACTACAAAGGGAGTTAACCTGCCAAAGAAATTAACCCAGTGGGCTTTAAACTCACTTGGTGGATTCTGATCTGCAGCCAATCCCATCGCATATCGATCCACTACATAATCATAAAAATTATCTTTGAAATCGGAAGCCGGAATTAAGATGGTACCATTTTTCTGTCGCATTTTTAGCATGATGCGATCCATTATTTTATTGCTTAATGGTTGATATACTCCTACAAAGGGATAGCGACTAATCAAACTGATATTCAGATTAACAATTTCCCAGTTAAAGAAATGGCCGCATTCTAATTGTATATTCTGACCGCTATCATACAGGTCGTTCAACACTTCTGAATTTGTAGAAAACCGATTTTGTAATTCTTTGTTACTGATCGAAAACATTTTTATCGTTTCAAAGATCATGTCGATAAAATTGTGATAAAAATCTTTGGCTATGCGTATTCTTTCTGCTTCGGTCTTTTCAGGAAATGCAATAGAAAGATTTTTCATCACAATTGCTTTCCTGTAACCAAACCCATAATAAACTAAACTATAAAATCCATCAGCAATAAAATACATGATGGGCCATGGTATCAGAGATAAGAGATAAAAAAATCCATAAGTGATATAATACATGGCGATGATTAGTTACTTACAAAATAATATTCTGCAACAATTCAGATTTCTGTTGATGATCGGTGTTGTAGTGTAATCCCCTACTCTCCTTTCTAAACTGTGCCCCTTTTACAATTAAATACCCAACAGTAATTAAGTTTCTTAGTTCAGACAATTGTGGTGATACTTTGCTTGTCCGATATAATTCTTCTGTTTCAGTAAACAAAAGATCCAATCTTTTCATAGCCCTTTCTAAACGCGTATCGGTACGAACAATACCTACATAATCACTCATGATCTGTGTTAGTTCCTTCTGACTTTGTGTGATCAGAATCATTTCTCTCGGATCACTAGTACCCGTTGCTTTCCAATCTGGTATGCGAGGTTCGAATGCGATATCGTTTATCATACTACTACTATCGATAAAACTTCTGTGTGCAAATACCATTGCTTCGAGCAGACTATTACTTGCCAAACGATTGGCACCATGCAAACCAGTGCTAGCACATTCACCACATGCATATAAGTTTTGTATAGATGTTCTGCCCCATTCATCTGTCTTTACACCACCACAACTATAATGTGCTGCAGGTGCTACAGGAATTAAATGCTGTATGGCATCGATCCCAATACTCAAACATTTTTCATAAATATTGGGAAAATGGTGAATGAACTTTTCTTTATCCATATGCCTGCAATCCAAATACACATGCTCCGTACCGGTACGTTTCATTTCATTATCAATTGCACGTGCCACAATATCGCGTGGCGCCAAGTCCTTTCGCTCATCATATCTTTCCATGAAAGCTTCGCCAGACTTATTTCGTAAAATACCACCATCGCCGCGAACGGCTTCTGTAATTAAAAAAGAAGGAGAAACACCTGGCTCAAATAAGGCAGTTGGATGAAACTGAATAAATTCCATATTCTCGATCTTACCCTTTGCACGATAAACCATCGCAATACCATCGCCGGTAGCGATCTTTGGATTGGTTGTGGTGCGATAAGCTTGTCCGCATCCACCGGAAGCTAACACTGTAATCTTCGACAATATTTTTCCGATCTGATTCGTCTGTTTGTTTAAAACATACACGCCATAACAAGTAATATCAAGAGTTGATTTTGTAACTAAATAGCCTAGATGGTGCTGTGTAATTAGATCAACTACAAAACAGTGATTGATCAACTCAATATTTTCTAAAGCACCTAGTCGGTCTAATAAAGCACGTTCCATTTCTTTACCTGTTACGTCTTTATGGTGTAAGATCCGGTTTTCTGAATGCCCCCCTTCTTTACCTAAACTATAGCTGCCTTTTTCGTCTTTATCAAATGCTGCGCCATATTCAATAATCTCTCTGATTCTTTCAGGGCCTTCTTTCACAACCATCTCTACAATTGCTTTATTGCACAATCCGTCGCCCGCGATCAATGTATCTTCAATATGTTTTTCGTAACTATCATTCTTCTCGTCCCATACTCCGGCAATACCCCCTTGTGCATATTTGGTATTGGTTTCATCAGCATCAGTTTTAGTGATGATGGTGATTTTTTTATCCGGATGCTGCTCAGCTATTTTCAAAGCATATGTTAAGCCTGCAATCCCCGATCCTATAACCAGGAAGTCTGTTTCCATTATTCTTTATTCTTAATTAAATATAATTGTTTTATGCGGGTTCAATCCATGCCCCACTGTCTTTCAACAATTGAATGAGTTCATCAACCGCAATGGCACTATCGATATTCTTCTTCATAATTTCTTTACTCTTATACAAAGTAATTTTTCCTGCTCCACTTCCTACATAACCAAAATCAGCATCTGCCATTTCTCCTGGTCCGTTTACAATACATCCCATAATGGCAATCTTCACGCCTTTCAAATGATTGGTTACACTCCTGATCTTGGCAGTAGTCTCTTGCAGATCAAATAGCGTTCTGCCACAACTCGGACAAGAAATATATTCTGTTTTAGAGATCCTTGTACGAGTAGCTTGTAAAATGCTGAAAGCCGTACTATTACAAAATTGTTCGGCACTTAAATTATTCAAATAGTTTCTTCCAGAAGCATTGTTGATTAATGTAGTATCGTATTTAGCTGAAGACAATCCAACGCAAATACCATCTCCAAAGCCATCCAAGAATAAAGCACCTGTTTCTGTTGAGAAATGAATCAAGTGCTCATCAGCAGTATTCCAATTGCTTTCGGTAATTAATATAACTGGGTTCTTGATATTTCTGTTATTGAGTTCCAAAAACATTCTGCGCACTGCAGGCATGGCTTGTTTGTTGGTACTGCTCAAACAAAGCACCACATTTTTTCGATTGGCAATTTCATCGAGATAAGTGTAATCGTTGATCTCTGTTTGATCAGAATAACAATCAAGCAGAACAAAATTCAATTCAGGATTCGGGTTCTCAGATTCTAAAAATCCTGCGGCATCAAAAATAGGAAAATACTTTTCTGCATTCTTTGCTTCTAGGGCAGCAACAGGATAAGCGATGACTTTTAATGTTCCCGGTAATTCAAAATTGAGAATTTGGTGACCAATAAAAATATAATCAGCAGCGGTATCTGCAATATTCCATTTGTCGGTATTGGCATTATATTGATACCCTACCGCAGCGAGGTCGTCAACTTTGATCGCTGTAATCTTAGTTAGATCTGCAACAACTACTGGCACTTGTTTAGCGCCAATATTATTTACAGCAAAGCTTTCTCTTCTTGAATAATTGAATGGATTGTAAAGAGGTTTTTCAATGGCTGGAATACGATTATTTGCAGCTGCTTTGCCAATAGCTGCATAGCGTTTTACAATATCTCTACATACTGGAATTTCAAACTCAGGATCTTCAGTCAAACTCACACGCACTGTATCGCCAATTCCATCTTCTAGTAAAGTGCCAATACCTGCAGCACTTTTAACGCGACCATCTTCTCCATCTCCCGCTTCGGTTACGCCCAAGTGAAGTGGATAAGACTCACCGAATTCTGCCACCATTTGTTGAATCAGTAATCGGTAGGCTTGCACCATTACCTGCGGGTTCGACGATTTCATGCTCAACACAATATTGTGATAACTCTCCCCCCTGGCAATTCTTAAAAATTCCATAGCACTCTCCACCATACCCATGGGTGTATCGCCATATCTACTCATGATACGATCGCTCAAAGAACCATGATTGGTTCCAATACGCATGGCCGTTCCATACTCTTTGCAAATTTTTACTAATGGTGTAAACCTTTCTTGAATCCGATCGATCTCTTCTGCATATTCCAGATCGGTATAGTCAATTTGCTCAAACTTTTTCTTATCAACATAATTGCCCGGATTCACTCTAACTTTCTCAATGATCCTAGCTGCAATTTCTGCAGCATTGGGCGTAAAATGTATATCGGCAATAAGTGGCGTTGAATAGCCCCTCTTTCTTAACTCGTTTTTGATGTTCAGTAAATTCTCTGCTTCGAATTTACTTGGGGCAGTAATACGCACTAGTTCCGCACCTGCTTCAATACAACGAATAGTTTGCTCCACAGTAGCAAGGGTATTCATGGTATCAGTGGTGGTCATGGTTTGCAAACGAATGGGATTGAAATTACCCAAAGAAAGATCCCCAACTTTCACTTCTCTGGTTGCCAAACGGGCTATTTGCGTAAGCGAATTACAATACAATTGCATAATAGAAATATGTGTTACAAATCTAACAGTAATTTACCCGAAAGGTTCTAACGTTTCCCTTCTAAAAAGCCCTGCTGCTTTAAGATAGATTTTAAAAGCTCTAAACGGAAGCTCGTAATATTTGCCGCTGGTTTGCCTTCTATATTCATCACAAAGAAAAAAGGATGCCTATTTTCTTCTACCCATCCCACGATCCAACAAAGGGTATTTCCATTTTCGAGTGTGCCAGTGCCTGTTTTATATGCGAGTTTATAGTTGGCATTCTCTTCTTGCACCATTACCTTCTTAACGATTTCCTGTGTCCGTTTTTGAAAAGGCAATTGATTGAAATAGAGCTTTTTCACCAATCCCATTTCTTCATCTGCAGTTATTTTTAAAGTATTGTCCAACCAAAAAACATCCACCTTCGAAACAATTTTTTTGGTCCCATATTTCAAACTATCTAACCAAAACTGCATAGTATCTTTTCCAATTCTCCTAGCCACTTCCTGATAATAGGGTACTGCAGACCTTTTGAATGCTTCTTCCATGGTCAGATCCTTATTCCAGGACTTAGTACTATCTCCCATTGGGAAGGGACGAACAACGCCATCCCATTTGATGATCATTTTTTCATTGACGATACGGCCGGTTTCGATACCAACCAAAGAATTCACAATTTTGAAAGTAGAAGCAGGCAAATAAGCCGAGTCTCTAAAACGGGCAATATTGTGTATGGTAAATTGACCACTGCCATTATCGTACAATCCGAAAGTGCCTACCACTCCCTTTTCATCGAAAAAATGCTGCAAGTCCTTATCAACTTTTACATTATTAGGAGAACATGCCGAAAAAACAACCAGAATAGCCAGAAAAATGCCAGAAAAAATAGATCGCATATTTGAGATTTAAGGCAGCAAAGTTAGCCCATAATTTGTAGAAAACTGTTAACAGGCTATCCGGCACCAACTATTTAGTCGCTGGTTCATCCAATAAGAAATTTTTATACTTATTATATAAAAATGAAATAATCAAGAGCAGTATTCCCAGAGATACAAATACAATCGTTTTTGCAATGGTATCAAGTCGCGCTATATCAATTAAGAATAGTTTGATCAGGGTAATTGAAAAAAGGGCAATAGCCATGATCCGCAAATGTTTTTGCCGTTTTGCAATTCCTAAAATAATCAAGCCCAATGAATAAATTCCCCATAGAATACTCAAACTAAGATTACAAGATTCTCGGTTACCAGTATACTCAAAATAGTAATGCTTTAATTGATAACTTATGATTGCAAAAAGGAACAGATGCAAGATCAGATCAAAGGTTACTCTAAGATTTAAAATAGTAGGTTGAATAAATGTTTCTTTGAAATATTGATGAATAGAAAATATCATTAAAATTCCTCCTGCGAAACAGCAGTATCTGATAAAGGAACTAAATCCACTATTGAATAATGTCAAGGCTTTTGTTGGATGTAAATTTGAGTCCTGGATCTGATTTAGGGTTTGGCAACCAAATGTTATAAAAGAGAATAAGATAGCAACACTGATTACAATATTCATCCATGCCAGAGAATAACTCCTGATTTTTTTTATATTCAAAAATGCCATCAGAACAAAGTAAATCATACTATAAAATAGTACCCAAATGGTTTTGAAATCATCATAAATATTCATTGACCTTTCTGTTTCAGGGTCAATTGCTGAAATATTATTTGGTTGATTCATATGCACAGATAGTTGATTCCAATAACTGGATATCTCTAATGCACCAACACAAAAAGTAACAATGATTAAAATAATGGGCAAGAAATATTTAAGCATTTCGCTAATGGATACTGGCTCAAATAAAGGCAGTTCCCTTTTATATTTCTGTTGCATATAATTCATGAACAAAAGAGCCGCAATATAGATGACTGTTGTTAGGAAATAAATATTGATAATGGGATCTATATGAACTGCGGCGAAAAAATTACCAGCAGAGCCATAGCCAATATTCCAGTCATGTAAAAGGCTTAAAAATGAAATTATGAGAATGGGGTAACTCATTGATTCATAAAAAGCTGTTTTCTGCGTTCTTCCAATCCAAAACAATACCGCACACTCACCGATCCAAAATAGGGTTACCCAATGAGCATGAAACTGAACAGGGATCGATATTGTAACAAATGTCAGGAATAGGCCCATCAATAAATAATATAAATTTTGATCGGCTTCTTTCTCCTTTTTAACAATGGTAGCAATATAGAAATGCACCAATGCCACGCAAATGGTAAATAGACCTAATAAAGATTTTGCTTCAACTTTTTGATCAATTAATTTATACGCGAAATAATAATAGATAAAAGTATTCACTAATAAAATAACAATATCCTCTCTTCTGAATTTTTCGTGTTTGAATAGCTTGTAGCTGATCAACATCGAATAAAATAATAGAAAATAAAAAGTAACAAAGCCAAAATATATCAAGAAATTAGATTGGTCGTGATAGGAATCTAATTGCCAACTGACATATATTAACCAAGTAACAAAAAAGGAAGCATTGCTTAATACTTTCCAGTATTTTTTAAAAGCTATTACGAGGATTCCAATATTGATGATAGCATTATATCCAAAGAGTATGAATGCATCACTCGATTCATTTCCAATTAAAAAAGGAACAGCATAAGCTCCCACCAATCCTATCAGCGCAATGATTTGAAGATTATACCAGATAGCTGTGTATACACCATATACAGTAAACAACACCATTAACAGAAAAGCTAAGGGCTGAGGCATCAGATGATAAAAGTCGTATGCGGCGAAGCTGATAAAATAAAATATGGCAATGGCTCCACTGGTAAGAACAGCACTAAATGCTTTATATTTTTCTTTGAGTTTATACCCAAAGCCTAGTAGACCGGCGCCTAATAGGTAGCCTAGTATAATTCTGAAAGCGGGACTAATTAAATCATGTTCAATAGAATAGTTAACGCCTATTGCAACACCAATAATCGTAATAGCAATCCCAATTTTATTGATCAGATTTTCACCAATGAATTTTTCTAGGTCGGATTTTTCCTTAGTCCCAAAAATATTTTCGACACCTGTTTTTGTAACTTGTTTTTGTTTGTAGGCATCAAATATCTCTACTATATTTTGAGGGATCCCTTCTGGCTCTTCTAGTTTTATTGGTTCAGGTACAGGTATATTTGGCTCCGCAATTTTATCTTCCTTGATTTGAGCAGATTGAATCGCTTTTAATTGATTTCGCAAAAAAATAACTTCATTCTCAAAAGATGCTTGCCTTTTTACCAACTCCTCAATTCTTTCAAGAAGTTGGGCTATTTGCGTTGATTGATCAGACATAGAGAAAAATTATAAAGCTTACTAATCAAATACCTCCATCTAAATTATAGAAATATTTAATAATATAAAACTCTATTTCCCTGAAAGATCCCTATTATTTAATTACACCTAATTCCTTTCCCACTTTAGTGAAAGCTGTAATGGCTTTATCTAAATGTTCCTTGGTATGTGCGGCACTCAATTGTACACGAATACGCGCCAAGCCTTTTGCCACTACCGGATAGAAAAATCCAATTACATATACGCCTTCTTCTAATAAAGCTGCCGCAAAGTTCTGAGCAATTGTTGCTTCATATAACATGATCGGAACAATTGGATGATCCCCAGGCTTAATATCAAAACCAGCTTCGGTCATTTTTGCCCTGAAATACTTAGTATTGAATTCCAATTGATCGCGCAATTCAGTAGTTTCTGTAAGCATATCCAGCACAGCAATTGAAGCGCCTACAATACTTGGTGCTACTGTATTTGAGAACAAATAAGGCCGGCTTCTCTGACGCAACATTTCAATCATTTCTTTTTTTCCAGAAGTGAATCCGCCACTGGCACCACCCAGTGCTTTTCCTAATGTACCGGTAATAATATCGATCCTTCCCATCACACCACGGTATTCGTGCGTGCCTCTTCCTGTCTTACCAAGAAAGCCCGAAGAATGACATTCATCAACCATTACAATTGCATCATATTTATCAGCCAGATCACAGATCTTATCTAACTGCGCAATAGTTCCATCCATACTGAACGATCCATCGGTAACAATAATTCTATTTCTTAAACTGGCTGTCTCTTTTAATTTTTCTTCCAAGTCCGCCATATTATTATGTTCGTAGCGGTAACGTTGTGCCTTACACAAACGAACTCCATCAATAATAGAGGCATGGTTTAAAGAGTCACTGATGATGGCGTCCTGCTCATTGAACAAAGGCTCAAATACACCCCCGTTCGCATCAAAAGCTGCTGCATATAAAATGGTATCTTCTGTTCCCAAAAAATCTGCAATTTTCTTTTCCAATTCTTTATGAATATCCTGAGTGCCACAGATAAAACGTACACTACTCATTCCGTATCCATGGGTATCGATCGCTTTATGTGCCGCTTCTATCACTTTAGGATGCGAGGAAAGTCCGAGGTAATTATTAGCACAAAAATTTAAAACAGTTCTACCGTTAACAGTAATTTCGGGTCCCTGCTCACTGGTAATGATGCGCTCACGCTTAAACAATCCTGCTGCATCAATTTCAGCAACTTCTTCCTGAATACGTTTTATAAAATTTTGGTTCATACTGGTATCGTTTGGGCATCAAAGTTAAGGGAGTAATGTACATGCAACCAGTAAAATTGATGGACGAACGCTGTTAAAAAAAAAGTTAGAAACAGATTATTTTATATTGGCTTTATATTGCGCTTTAACTTCGTGTAATGAAATGTTTTTGGCTAGGGATCTGTTGTTTGACTTTATTAAGTTCCTGTAGCAAATCTAACGGTTCAGACCCCGTTACGCCTCCAGTAAGTCCAGCGCCAACAGCTTTAAATACCGACTTTATCCGTGGTGCTGATCTGTCATTTACACCTGAAATTTTATTAGCGGGAACAAGTTTTAAAGATAATAGTCAGACGAAGGACCTGGTACAGCTTTTTAAAGATAAGGGTATTAATACTGTTCGTTTACGCCTTTGGCATTCCCCGGTTGACGGACATTCTAGCTTGCAGGAAGTATTGGATTTTGCCAAAACTTTGAATGCAAAAGGATTTAATATTTGGCTCGATATACACTATTCCGATACATGGGCCGACCCAGGCAATCAGACAAAGCCAAATGCTTGGAAGAATGCCAGTTTAACCACGCTCAAAGACAGCATCTATCAATACACAAGCAGCACGGTGCAAGCATTTAAGAACGCCGGCATTACTTTAAAATTGGTTCAAATTGGCAACGAAACAAATAGTGGATTTCTTTGGGATCTAGGCAAAGTGGGTGGATCGTTTGATACTAATTGGAGTAATTATGCACTATTGGTGAAGGAAGCCATCCGTGCAGTGAAAGATGTGAGTAGCACCACTAAAACCATGCTTCATTATGCGGGCTTTGATACGGCTGACTGGTTTTTTAGCAATGTTGCTGCGCAAAATATTAGCTATGATTATATTGGATTAAGTTACTATCCTGTTTGGCATGGCAAAAGTTTAGATGCATTACAAACCGCATTAACTAGTTTGGTAAACAAGTACCAAAAGCCGATTATTATTGCTGAAACTTCCTATCCATTTACACTTAGCTGGAACGATTATACCAATAATGTGGTTGGAACAACATCTCAATTAATTCCGGCTTATGATGCTACCCCAGAGGGACAAAACGCATATCTCAAAGCACTATTTGAAGTAATGCGAAAAATACCGGGACAGCAGGGTCTGGGCATCTGTTGGTGGGCACCTGAATGGGTTAGTTTTAAAGGACCAACGGCTACCAATGGTTCCAATGCAGAGAACCTTACTTTATTTGATTTTAGCAATAATGCATTACCTGCATTGACCAGTCTGGGATCCTATCAATAAAAAAGCCATTCCGAAGAATGGCTTTTAAAGAGTTTGAAAGAATTATTTCTTGATAGGGAATTTATGAAACATATTGGGTAAAACTACCTGAACCGTTGATTTTAGATCCATCAACTGACTCTCTTCTTTTCTAGCTTGTGCGGTACTTCTCCATACAACTTCATTTGTTTTATGATCGATCATATCAATCACCATCGAACCGTCGCGAAATGCACTTAACTGCGCATTACCATTATATACTTCTGGACGATTATCGGAGCTGAAATAATAAATTTTTGGTTGATTGGGCATGTTCGCTGTTTCGATATACGGGCTATAGGTAATTTCCTGATCGCGACTTACACTGTAATCTTTTTTCATGATCAATGTATATCGAAACAAACAATCTGGATTGATGGTATCGTACACCATCCCTTTACTTGTTAAAATCCGAAAGGCTTCTTCAGTTAGTGCAGGCACTAATTTTTTGCGATCGATTATCTTAGAATGACTGGTGTCTTTTGTTGGCAGAAACGCATAAGTCTTATACTTTGAGAAGTCTACTCCGTTCTTTTTTTCAGAACTATACATGCTTGGGCCACTGGAACAAGCAACAACTAGTATAACCAACAGGCTATAAATGGCTAAATTCTTTTTCATGCCGCAAAATACAAATGAATAGGCAATTATTCGAAATACTGCTATTATTCCCTCACAAAACGATAGCCCACTCCCTTGATGGTAAGGATTTCAAGATTGGGATCTTCCTTTAAAAAACTTCTTATTTTGGTGATATACACGTCTAAATTGCGGCTATTGAAAAAACTATCATTACCCCAAATATGATTGAGTAGTTCCCGTCGATCAATAATGGCATTGCTATTGAGATAGAGGTATTTTAATAATTCAGATTCACGATAAGAGAGTTTTTTATCAACCACTCCGAAACGTAGAACCTGTTTGTTGACTAAAAAAGAATAATTACCGATTTGAATGGTTTCGCCAATTGCTATGATGGGTTCCTCTTTTTTTACACGCAATGCGTTTTCGATTCGTACGATCAGTTCTTCCATACTAAATGGTTTTCTGATATAATCATTTCCTCCGATCTTAAACCCGTGTACCAGATCTTCTGTTTGTGTTTTGGCAGTTAAAAACAGTATCGGAATATCGTCATTGATCTTTCGAATATCTTCTGCTATTTCAAAACCGCTTCTATGTGGTAGCATCACATCTAGGATACATATATCAGGCTGCTCATCTTCATAACTTCTTAGCACATCAGCACCATCTGTTTCCATTACCACATCGAACCCACGGCTTTCTAATGTTTCCTTTACAATTTTGCCAAGAAATATCTCGTCTTCAACATATAAAACTTTTATGCTCATGTCTTCGGTAGTTTAATGGTAAACCGGCTGCCTTTCCCTAACTCGGTTTCTAAATCGATTGTGCCATTATGCTTACGAACCACTTCTGCCGCATAACTCAAGCCCAATCCGTAACCCTTAATATTATGATGATCGCCCGATGGGACTCTGAAAAATTTATCGAAAATCTTACCTGCATAATCAGTTGCAATGCCAATTCCTTTATCTGCAACAGATAAAGTCATATAGTTTGTTAGAGAATCCAATTCAATATTGATGATGGGATTATCATTACTATACTTTAATGCATTGTCAAATAAATTATAAATGACACTGGTAATATGCAATCGATCTGCATTGATCATAAAATCCTGACCCATACTTTTGAAATCAATTGTTGCTCCCTGTTTTTCAAATTGCAAACGCATGCTATACATTACTTCATTGATCAGTTGTTTTAAATCGAAGTTTTCTTTTTGTAGTTCAATGTCTTTGTTTTCAAACATCGATAATTTCAATACTTTATCAACTAGCAAGCTCAATCGTTGTAATTCGGCAGCTGAGATATCAAGATATTCTTTGGTTCTTTCAGGACTTCGTAAAGCGTCAAAATTTCGCAATGCTTCAATGGCTACATTTACCGTTGCGATAGGCGTTTTTAATTCATGAGTGATATTGCTGATGAAATCGTTTTTCATCAGAGCCAATCTTCTTTGAGATAAAAGGTTTCGATATAAAAACAAAAAAGTGATTGCAATAAAACCAACAAGCAAAACAGATAATCCCATTTGCGGGATCATATTGCCTAGCAGAAACAGTGTTGGTGCTTCAAAGCTAGCCTGATAGGCATTCTTACTCAAAAATCCAACTGGTACTTTCGAAGTACTAAAGTTATTTCCTATTGCACTATCTGGCTTGAATAAACTATCTTTTTTGATACGAAATACTGCATTGATACCATTGGATGTAAGTGCTTTCTTATATACTGAATCAATTTGTTCAATAGAGATGGTATCATTTAATACATGAGATTTTACTAAAACATCTCCTGGCGCAAAATGTCTAGGAAAGGAAGGTTGATGTTTATTGGAAGGATCCCTAGGTTCTGGATTATTCTTAAACTCTACCCGAGTTTTTCTCATTTCTCTACCGGCTTGTTGTATTCCCATATTGATCCCTTCCTGAATCAATTGTGTGATGTTAATATTAGTAGACTTGATCTTATTTTTATGAGAGCTATCAGTGCTGCGAGTGATCACAATGGCAGAATGCTTTTTTCCTGCCTCAACCTCCATCATATTATCTCCCTCTTCAGAAGAATCGATATTGGCAGAGAAAGTCATTTCATTTTGTTGCTCATTATTATTGGTAGAAATACTAATACTTGGAATTTTTGCAGCTACCAATTCTGCTACATCGCCCATAAAATTATTCTGCTCAGGAATATATTTAAAGAAAAACGAATCACGTTTTAAACGTTGCGCCTGTACTTTGTACATGGTTTCACGAAATACAACGTCCGTAGTTTTCTTGAATCCTGAGGCTTCTTCTACATATAATTTTTGCAGCCAATAAATCTGAAAGCCGGCTATCAAAACAAAAGCCACTACCATCAGGAAGCGCGCTATTTGTATTTTCGATAGTTGAACTTTGAACATATCTAAGATTTATAAGAGCAAATGTAGGGTCGATTTTTACCGATTATTGCTTTCATTAACCTAAATTAACCATAATGTCAGCAATCTTAACGCCTAAGGCTTTAGATTTGAATCACCAAAAACTCCCTTCATGAAAAAAATATGGTTTTCTCTTTGTTTTCTTGGTTTATTTATGACCCTTTCTGCTCAACAAAAAGTAGGTACGGTGATCTTCGAAAGAAAGATCAATATGTATAAATTAATACAAGATGAACAAATGCGCGCAATGATGCCTGAGTTCAGAACAAGTATGCATATGTTGCTATTTAGCGATAGTGTATCTGTTTATAAATTGATACCAGAAGATGAATCACCAGATCCATTTGCTGGAGGCGGTGGTGGTGGTAGAATAACGATGCGTTTCGGTGGAGCAGATGGTGGCGACCTTTACAAAAATTTCACCCAATCAAAATCAATTCAAACATCTGAACTAGGCGGTAAAACTTTCTTAATCACAGATTCTATTCGCCAACAACCCTGGAAATTAAGTACAGATACCAAACAGATCTTAGGTTACAATTGTCATAAAGCAACTCGCAAAATGACTGCCCCAATGATGGGTAGAAGAATCACCGTATCGAGTGGTGGTGGCGCACCAGTTGTGGATACTTCTGCAAAAAACAAACCAGCCCCTAGAGAAATGGAGATTGTGGCCTGGTTTGCTGATGATATGATTAGTCCGGTTGGACCAGAAAACTACGGTCAATTACCCGGTGTGATCCTTGAATTAAATATCGACAATGGCGCTACTGTTTATACTGCCAAAGAAGTGAAGAAAACAGTTGATGCGAAAGAATTAAAAGAACCAAAGAAAGGTAAAGTGGTTACACAACAGGAATACATGAAACTCATGCAAGACCTCATGAGCAACCAGGGCGGATCGGGTATGCGGATGAGGTTTGACAACTAGGAAGAAAGATTAAAGATTAAAGATAAAAGATAAAAGTGAGGAGTGAAAAATGGAGAACCAATCGTCTTATGACAATGTTTTTTTAATCCTTCCCGAGCATTCGGGAAGGATTTTCTTTTAGACTATGACCGTCCATTTTTCACTTTTATCTTTTATCTTTTATCTCTTCACTTATTTAGTTGCTGAACGACCGAATAACCACATTTGCCCCTGAGGCAGTTGAACCGGCTTTATTTAAACGAAAGGTAGCTGTCAACAGGAAGTAGCGCTGTAGCACATTGTAGCGGGTGTCTTCGATATAGTTCTGATTCGCAGAGCGAGATACACCCTGATTCTTATCAAGAAGATCAAATACAGAGAATTTAATTTCAGCTCTTTTGTTTTTCAAGAAACCCTTCGCCATAGAAGCATTCCAGAGTGGTAGATTAATATTGTATCCGTCTGCCCTACCTGTATTGATGGTGTAGTTGAATGTGTTATTGAAAATGAGTCCCCATGGAAGGTTTTGAGTTGACTCAAGTCCATATATCTGTTGCAAATAATTGCTATTTAGTTGAGGCTGCAAACCATATTCTGCCTTACTGAAATTTAATCTTGCACTTACCCTGATATCAATTTTATTTTCCTTGGTGAATGACCAACTTGCATTTGGCCCGAATCCAGCATTTTGTATGGTATTTTTTGCCCCATTTAAGAAAGAGATATTGTTATTATAATTTGAGCCAATGCCAATATCAATTCGTGAATGTAATTTTTTGATGGGGAATCCCATATCAGCATTTGCAAATAAAGAATAAACGCCATCTGCATTCACTGGCATGCTAATTCTTGATCCGTTGCTTTGTAAAATATCAGAATTTACAATAGCATTGTCTGACTTATTAACCGCAATAAATGCAAAGAAATTGCTTTGCGTAAAAGTATTCGCAGTAAAATAATTCATGTTCAGCGATTGCTGATAAGTGCGCTTTAAATTGGGGTTTCCCAAATAAGAGTTCAATGGGTCGCTCACATCTACGATCGGCTGCAACTGAGTGGTGGCAGGGTTTTGAGTAGATGTTGTATAATTAATACCTAGCATCCTGGTACTATTCATTTTGTATTGAAAAGTGAACAAAGGCAATACATCTGTGAATCCTTGTTCAATATTATTGCCATTCGTTTTATTGGCACTTACAAGTCCAGTTCTTTGTACAGATGCACCCACTGTATAATTGAACTTCTTCTGATTACTTCTCCAATTAATACTTGCACCCCCAAATTGAAAGCTGTTTTTAAAATTATTGCTTTGCAAATTATTCAGGTGATCATACTTTCCACTTGATGCATTATAATCCCATGAATTTCGAATGCTGGTACCAATACTGGTATTATAAAATACACTGAACTCCATCAACGACTTTTTCCCAAACGGTTCTGTATAGATCAGATTACCTCCAAAACTATTGGCATTCGAAGCCCTATCATTTACCTGATTGATCACACTGTCTTTTGTTGGCAATCCACTTGCATAATAAGTTGTGTTGGTTTGCAGCGTTCCATTCTGAGTACTATTATTGTAATTCCAATTCAGATTAGATGAAATGGTTCGTCCTTTTTTCGCCAGTTTTTTTCGAAACTGTGCAGTAGTAACCATATTGGTTGCGTCAGAATGAGCTGTCGACAAACTGTTACCACTATTCAATAAAGCATTAGAAGCGGTGATAGACTGATATTGGTTGCCGTTGCGTGTATCGTTTTGTTGCAAGGTTAATTGTGGAACAATTTTAAATGATGTGGTACTATCAATTTTTTGATCGATACTAAAATTGGCCCTTTGTTGTTTTACATCTTTACGAGCAGTTGAATTAGCATAATAATTGAAATTGTTTCCGGGGGAAATATTTTGGCGCGCAGTTGACCGATCTGTAGTTAGATCAATATCACTGGCAACAATACTTCCATTGAAATCGGTTTTTTTATTCCAAGTATCATTAAAGTTTACTCCGCCTGCTGAAGTGTTTGCAACTCCTTGCTGATTCTGGCCCAAACCAGAAATGGGTAGCGCATTGTCATCTCCTCCACCAGTACGAATATTTATGTTTCCGCCCGACCTCATCCCCTTAGATAATTCGCCCGAAAAATTTAAAACATCACCGATTGAAAACCCTTGTCGATTGGTATTATTAGCCATTCCTAAGGCCGACAATTGCTGATCGCCATTGAACTTATTGATATTGGTTTGTGCATCGTATTTTCCATCGTTACCCACACCTGCAGATACTTTTCCAAACAACGATTTATTTCGATCTTTTTTAAGTTTTAGGTTGATGGCTTTTTCAGACTGCCCATCATCTACTCCCGTAAATTCTGCCCTGTCTGATTTTTTATCAAATACCTGCACTTTATCAACTGCATCTGCGTCAAGGTTTTTGGTTGCCAATTTTGGATCACCCGTAAAGAACTCTTTTCCATTCACTAAAACGCGATTAATTTTTTGTCCATTTACTTTTACTGTGCCATCAGCATCCACAGTTACACCTGGAAGTTTTTTTAAGAGGTCTTCCACCACAGCATTTGGCTGCGTTTTAAAATTTTCGGTATTGAATTCTAAAGTATCGTTATTCATCACAACAGGCGCTCTCTTGGCAGTGACAGTAACAGAACTTGCATTTTTAAGATCTGTGAGATCTATATTACCTACATCTAATGATTCACCTTCTTTAACAGATATATTCTGCCATACAGGTACAAATCCAACATAAGAAGCAGAAAGCAGATAACTGCCTTTACTGATATTCTTAAGAATGAATTTACCTGAAGAGTCTGCTCTCGTAAAACTAATTAACGTACTATCTTTTTCGTTTATTAAAGAAACAGTGGAATATGCGAGTCCTTTTTTTCCTACAGTATCATACACAATCCCATGAACTATTGAAGGCTTATTTTGTGCAATTGATAAAAAATAAAAAAAAGATAAGACCGATAAAAGTAAAGCTCGCCGCATTCAGATAGTTTTATCCATCGAAATTACGCCATCGCTAGGTAGTATGCAGTTAATGAAGCTATTTACAAGGTTAATAATTGTTAAAGATTTATAATTCTCCCTCGGCCCATCTCCTCCTTAATTCTTTTTTATTGAGTTTCCCGACGCTGGTCTTAGGAATTTCTGTCATCCCTATGTATCGATCGGGTAATTGATAGGGTGCAAAATGCTCAGAAAGAAAAGCATTTAATGCATCTTTCTCAACAATAGTTTCATTGCGATATACCACACATGCTAATGGACGTTCCACCCATTTTTCATCGGGGATAGCAATTACGCAGGCTTCTTTAATTTCCGGATGCGCCATCAACGCAATTTCTAGCGCAACGCTTGAGATCCATTCTCCGCCACTCTTAATAAGGTCCTTGCTTCGATCGCAAATATTCATATAGCCTTGCTGGTCTATGGTTCCAACATCGCCCGTTTTAAACCAACCATCTTCTGAAAATGAAAGATGGTTGTCCTGGTATTTATAATAGCTTTTAATGATCCAAGCGCCTCGAATCTCAAATTCACCAACTGTTTCACCATCTCTCGGAGCAATGGTTCCATCTTCCAACACTGCTCTGATTTCAACCCCAGGTAATTCAATTCCCTGCTTCGCTCTTATTGCCAATTTTTTTTCATCACTTAGCGACTCGTGAATATTTTGAAGTCTACTGACTGTTCCTAAGGGAGAAGTTTCAGTCATACCCCATGCGTGAACTCCTTTAATACCAAAATCTTTTTCAAAGGCTTCAATCAAGCTTGGAGGCAAAGCTGAGCCACCAACACCATATTCGCGTAAAGCCAATTTTTCTTTAGGTGGATTTTTTTTCATAGCATCATAAACACCCATCCAAATAGTAGGTACTCCATTTGCTACTGTAATTTTTTCTTGCACTAATATTTGAATGATCGCATCAGGTTGCAAGTGCACACTAGGCAATATCATATCAGAACCTGCAAGAATACATACATAAGGAAATCCCCAAGCCATCACATGAAACTGAGGCACAATCAATAGTACCCTATCAATCACCGAAAGATTAAGAGCATTAGGCATGAGTAATGCAAGAGCATGCAAATAAGTAGATCTGTGGGAATACAATGCACCCTTAGGATTTCCTGTGGTTCCACTTGTATAGCAAAGACCACAGGCATCATTTTCTTCCGAAGGAAACCATTGATAATTGTCAGCATCAACATTCAATAAATCCTCATACAAAATAATATCAGGAAGACTTGTAGTGAAATTATCTGGCGAATTGAGTAGCACATAATTTTTAACCCCAGTTGTATAGGGTGCAACTTTTTCGAAAAGAGGCACAAGAGTGGCGTCGATGAAAATAATTTTGGCCTCCGCATGATTCACGATGAATATGATCTGTTCAACACTGAGTCGCACATTCAATGTATGACAAATAGCTCCTGCACCTGGAATGCCATAATATAATTCCACGTGCTGATAATGGTTCCATGCAAATGTGGCCACCCTATCGCCCGGGTGTACGCCCAATTTATTTACTAATGCATAGGATAATTTTTTAGCCCGATGATAGAGATCTGAGAAATGATATCGATGCCAACTGCCATTGGGCAATTTGGTTACAATTTCTTTGTGGGGAAAAACCCGATTACCATATTCCAAAATAGAATGGGTGGTTAATGGAAAATCCATCATTAATCCTTTCATAAAAAAGGTTTTGGCGTTAACAATCGTAAAACTATTTGTAAATGGGTAGCAGCAACAAGTTAATAAATTTTGAGAAAACTTAGAAAGTCCATTTTGTATTAACCGGCTGGATTAAATCCCATAAATTTCCGTAGAGGTCTTTGAACACAGTGACGATTCCATAATCTTCGGAACTAGGGCTTCGAACAAATTCTATCCCATCATTTTGCATCCTTTCATAATCACGCCAAATATCATCTGTATAAAGGAATAGAAAAACTCTTCCACCAGTTTGGTTGCCAATTCTTGATGCTTGTTCAGGAGTTGCAGCCTTTGCTAAAAGCAGACTGGTATTGGAATTTCCTGGCGGGGCCACCATTACCCAGCGTTTTGTTTCAGAAAGAACTGTATCCTCTATCAGTTTAAACTGAAGTTTCTGCGTATAAAACGCAATTGCTTCATCATAATCATTTACTACCAATGCGATATGAGCGATCTGTTGTTTCATTTCAGTTTTTTTGAAGGCATGGTTTTTTCAATCATTCTATTATTGTTAACTATGCGAAAGGGGTCTTTTTTTAATCATTCCCCCTTTTGTATCTTTTACACTACTCATAACTACGAATGCATGCGGATCAATTTTATCTAACTCGGCTTTTAATTTATTCAATTCTAAACGGGTAATTACAGTATAAACAATATCATTTTCTTTAGTTGGACCTTTTTTCCCATATCCTTGTCTACCACTATATAGCGTAACACCTCTTCCCATCTTATTGATAATCATTTGTCTGATTTCTACAAAGTGGGATGAGATGATAGTTACCCCTGTATATTCTTCAATTCCTTCAATGATAAAATCAAGTGTTCTAGATGCTGAAAGATAAGTAATGATACTATATAATGCGATCTCGATTGATAGAAAATAAGCTGCTAAAGAAAATATAATAATATTGATGATAAGAATAATATCTCCTAACGTAGTTCCCATTTTTTTGCTCAAAAAAATGGCTAGAACTTCCGTTCCATCAATTACAGCACCACCTCTTACTGCAAATCCAATTCCTGCACCCAAGAACATTCCACCAAACATGGCTACCAGTAACTTATCACTTGTAATAAATGGAAAATCAACTAATGCTACACATAGTGCAAGACCTGAAATAGCAAGAATAGTTTTAATAGCAAAACTATTCCCCATTATTTTAAACCCAAGAAACATAAATGGAATATTGATCGTTATTATCAGTATAAATAAAGGGATTTTTGTAATCGAAGAAATGAGCAATGATATACCAGTAGCACCTCCATCAATAAAATGATTGTTCAATAAAAATCCCTTTAACCCAAATGATGCAGAAAATATCCCTATTACAATAAACAAAAAGTCTTTAAAATAATGAATAATGGTAATTTTCAAATCGCGATAATTCTTAGCTACCTGGAATCCATTCAATGGTTTCCCATCATCCACAAGATTTTTTCCTCTCAGAATGTTTTTAATAATTAATTGTTTCCAAAATGTTTTCATTGAATTATTATTTTGTTAATCCGAACAAATTATCAATTAAAAATACTACCCAAATTGAACAGAAGTCATTGTAAGCGAACCGGCCACTGCTTTATCGTTGAAGTAGCTGATCGAGTCATCTTTTGTTGACAATCCTAAACTATATATCAAGGGCAAATAATGTTCAGGAGTTGGTATCGCCAACAATGCTTCAGTGCCCAGTTTTTCGTATTGGACCAAGCTTTCATGATTACCATTATTGATCAGTGATTTGAAGGTTTCATTCATATGCATCGCCCAATCAAATCCGTATCCTGGAACTTCCATTTTGTCCCATGCGATCATTCTTAAATTATGCACCATATTACCACTACCCATAACAAGTACCCCTTTTTTTCGCAACTCGTATAATTCTTTTGCCAGTTCATAATGAAAACTAGCAGGCTTAGTATAATCTATACTTAACTGTAAAACCGGAATATCTGCATTGGGATACATATGCCTCACAATGGTCCATGTACCATGATCCAAACCCCAGTCATGATCTAACACCGCTTTTGTTGTATGGATCAATGATGCTGTTTCTGCAGCTAAGGCTGCATCACCTGGCGCAGGATATTGAACTTGAGATAAAGCTTGAGGGAACCCACCAAAATCATGAATAGTTGGCGGAAAATCCA
This sequence comes from uncultured Bacteroidota bacterium, assembly GCA_903821465.1. Lineage (GTDB taxonomy): Bacteria > Bacteroidota > Bacteroidia > Chitinophagales > Chitinophagaceae > Sediminibacterium. The sequence goes on from CAIJLK010000133.1 coordinate 36,684, forward strand.
TTGCAGTAATTCTTGTACCCTTCGTAAACCAATGCGCCGACACCACTAAAACTGCTTTTGGTCTTTCAATTTGTGTGGCGAGTTCGGTCCACCTATTACTAAATTCATTTACCTCAATTCCATTCATGGGCGAGCCATGTCCTACAAACAATACCGGCATCAAATTTTCTTGGAAAGGAAGATGTTCGGTGAAGTTTTTAAAATCAGAAAGGCTATTCATGTTGATGGTTAAATTATTAATCAGCGCCAATTTCTTGATCAATTCGATGATTAGTATCAATAATAATATTTCTCAACTCTATTCCCTTTTTTAATAAATAAAGAAGCCAATAAAACTTTTCCAATTAGTAAAATTAGAATATAGAGGAAGATCACCTTATAATTCTTATACAAGGTAAAGCTTAAAAGGCTGTATTCATTGAATTAATGTTTAAATAAATACCCACTAAAGGCTAAAAGAATCATTGATTTTATTTCTACCTTTTTGAGGAAAAAATGGTTTTTATCAGGCGATAATTCATTTAAATTAAA
>CAIJLK010000134.1 GCA_903821465.1 uncultured Bacteroidota bacterium
AAAAGTTAGCGGCATCACTTGAAGTGCTTAAGGGACTTCAAGAAAATGCTGTGATTGCAATAAAAAGCAGTGCATTAACCAGAACACATAAAGAGCGGTTAGTTAAAAATGGGTTTATTAAAGAAGTATACGCTGGATGGTTCATTATTTCCTCTCCAGAACAAGTTGCTGGAGATAGCACGGCATGGTATAGTTCTTATTGGACATTTTGTGCCCAATATTTAAATTTTAAATATAAAGATCAATGGCATCTTTCTGCAGAACAATCATTAATGCTTCATGCTGGTAATTGGGTTGTACCTAAACAACTCATCATTAAATCGCCCAAAGCAAATAATTTTAAGACAGATCTACCATTTGATACATCGCTGTTTCATATGAAATCTACTTTACCCAATAAGGATGAGATGGTAGTTATTGATGGACTAAGGGTATTAAGTTTATCTAGTGCTTTAGTGAAAGTTTCATTAAATGGCTATGCACAAAATGATGTTGATATACGAACTGCATTATCGCTTATAAAATCGTCTTCTGAAATTTTAGAAATATTATTAAGCGGCGGACAATCCATTGTAGCCGGAAGATTGGCCGGTGCATTTAGAAATATTAAAAGAGATAGGATTGCAGATGATATTATTAAGACGATGCAAAAAGTTGGCTACGAGGTCCGTGAATCAGATCCTTTTAAAAATAATTTAGAAATATCACTTACTTCAAGGGATATTTCTCCTTATGCCAATCGACTAAAAATTATGTGGTTGGGGTTTAGAAATTGTATTATTGAGAAATTTCCAACTGCACCAAGTATCCCTGCTAACATTGAAAAATATATAAGTAATGTAAAAGAAATGTATGTGACAGATGCATACCATTCTTTATCAATTGAGAAATATAAAGTTACTCCCGAACTGATAGAAAAAGTTAGAAGTGGTAGTTGGAATGCAAAGGAAAATGAGGAAGATCGTAAACAAAGAGATGCCATGGCTGCTAAAGGATATTGGGATGCATTTCAAGTTGTTGAAAAGAGTATTCGAAAAGTTCTTGTTGGAGAAAATGCTGGAAAAGTGCTGGATGCCGATCATGGTGATTGGTACAGGGCTTTATTTGGAACAAGTGTTGTGTCGGGTATATTAAAACCGTCCGACTTAGCTGGATATAGAAATCATCAGGTATATATTACCAACTCAAAGCATGTTCCTTTGAATAAAGAGGCAATAAGAGATGCTATGCCAGTTCTGATGGAATTATTAGAGCAAGAAAAAGAAGCATCCGTAAGGGCTGTTTTGGGGCATTTTATTTTTGTGTTTATTCATCCGTATATGGATGGCAATGGTAGAATGGGAAGATTTGTTATGAATTTAATGTTAGCCTCAGGGGGTTATCCTTGGACTGTAATTCCTGTTCAACAAAGAGAAATATATATGAAATCATTGGAAGAAGCAAGTGTACATTTAAACATTAAACCATTTGTTGAATTCATTAGCCATTTAGTAAGTGAAAGTATACAAGGGAAACCTGTTGCTAAGATTTAAAGCCAAATTATCTTACATCCCCAGGATCTGATACCTTGATTGGAGCAGTGCCTCATATTTATCCTGAAACTCTTTTGAGAGGAAGCTGTTCTTTATCAAATAGTATTGTACATAATTAATATAAAAATCCAAACATCCACAAGGGCAATTCATTACCAACTGGGAATTCTAAATCATCTTTAACTACCCATGCATTTTTTAAGCCCTCAATCTGTTTTCCTGATTTTCCTTTTCCGCCAATTTCAAAAGTATAGGCATTATCAACTAGAAAGACGCCTTGTTTGGGCATTTGAATTTTGCTAATTACTGATAACTGTGACAGAAAAAAGGTTTCCCGCAAATTCCCTGTTTCAACTTGTTTTTCTGCAAGTGCAAATAACAGGTTAGTATTATTTAAATATATTTTTTCGGGCTTTTGTAGGGTGGCTGTACTTTTCCCTGCGGGCTGGAGTAGCGAAATTAGTTTTGCCTGCTCGAGATAATGAAGATAATTATTGAGTGAGTTTCGGTGGATATTTGTTTTCTCTGCCAACGCCACCAAGTTGGGTTTGAAAGGAACTTGCTGTGCAATCACATATATTAATTGTAATATTTTTTTCGCATTACGGATATCAAAATCTTCCAACTCTGCCATATCTGATTCAACGATGGTTCTGATTAGTTGATTTATTTTTTGATGCACTGTTTCTACATCCTCCATCATAAAAGGATAATAACCGGTTTTTAAGAATTCATTGAAATGTTCTAATGGCCGGAATGAATTGGGCAATAACTTCTTTATGCCTAATGGGTTTTGCAAGATATTTTCAAAAGGAAATATAGGGATCTGAATTTTGTATTTGAGTAATAGAAATTCCCTGAATGACAACCCGGGTAACTCATATATAATGGCTCTTCTGCTTAAGTCGGCCTGCTGTTTGCTGATATTAATGATAGATGATCCTGTAAATATTATTTTAAGATCAGCATAAATATCATAGATGTTCTTAATTTCTGTTGACCAATTCTTGTATTTATGAACTTCATCGAGAACAAGAAATTTTCCACCTTGTTTATGAAATTGAGTTACGGTTTCTTTTAAACTATGATTCGTAAAATAAAGATCATCCAAAGAAAAATAAGCGGCTTTTGAAACTGGTAAGTTTTGCTGCTTCAACCATTGCAATAATAACGTGGTTTTGCCAGTTCCTCTTGCACCTTTAATGCCTATTAATCGATTGTTCCATTTAATTTTATCGAACAAAAATCTTTTAAAATCAAGCGACACATTGCTTAATTGATATTCTGATTGTTCTAAAAGAGTGTTCATTTGCACATCTGTTTATGCAAAAATAGTAATTATTTGCATATCCTATTGTGCATAATTAAACATTTTCTGATATTTTAAATATTTTAAAGAGTCATTTTAAATTTGCAAGAAAACACACACCCTGCACTCTCACGAGAACTCGAGATCGGCAGCCCTCCGAGGATGGGATTAACTTTCTCTTTAAGATTACTCTTTAATCTTTTCCTACA
>CAIJLK010000135.1 GCA_903821465.1 uncultured Bacteroidota bacterium
AAGGCCCGTCTTTCGATGGGCCTTTGCTTTTTTATCACTCCTCACTCCTCACTCCTCACTCTTCACTCTTCACTCTTCACTTCCTTCTTCCTCCTCTTTTCACTTTTATCTTTTCACTTTTATCTTTTATCTTTTCACTTTTATCTTTTATCTTTTATCTTTAATTTACTATCGATTTTATTTTCATTTTCATTGTAACAGGGGAAGACATTTGTTGTGTTTCTGTACTTCCAGAAATATCAATATCTATACTCTCTTCTTTTAGTAATCCATTGAGTCTTGTATAAGTTCGTTCACCGTTACTGATACCCTTTAAATTCTGTTCCATTTTCATACCCGCTTGTTCTACATTATTGTGTATAGAGAAGTCGCTTTTTACATGCAGTGTTACAGTTGAATCAGTTAGCTGCATCACAATATACTGGTTTACCATTTTTGAGGTTTCTGAATTAGTAGAATCAGTCCACTGAAACCCAATATGCATTTGTGAATTATCAACGGTTAAGAATAGTTTGCTATTATCATCCTGCATGCCAGTCTGATTAAGCATGGCTAATTGTGAGTTCTTAATTACTTTATTATTCTCAACTTCAATTGATTGAGGTTGATTCATCAAATTTTTTAATGGCGCGAACATGGGATTTGCCATAGCTGATGAATCGTCAGTATCAATTTTTTGTTCCATGCCATTCATTGACATAGTAGATTTCATATTAACGGGTGTTACCTGCAGGGTATATCCAGTATGGGTTACAGCAGTTAACTCGAATGCCATTTGAATGCTGCCATCACTTTGCATCTGCATATGATTATCCATCACGGTTACTTCTGCAAGATTGCTGGTACTAGTTATTACTTTGAATTTCTTTCCAACGGGGAGTTTCAGGCTTTGCGTTTTTCCAACCGTGAACTGAAGAGAAATAAGCGCAAACAAAAAGATGTATTTCATAAATATGGTTTCTGTGTACTACCAACTACCACTGGCTCCGCCACCACCACTACTTCCACCTCCGAACCCACCAAATCCGCCGCCGCTATCGCCACCTCCCCAGCCTCCACCTCCACCACCTCTTCCGCCACCTGATAATAGTGAAGTCCAGAAAAGGGTTTCAGCTAATCCACCAACACCACGTCGGCTCATCATGCCACCTCCACCTCCGCCTCTACCAGCAGACACAATGAAAATAACGATTGCAAGAATGACTAAAAAAGTTATGATCGAACTTCCGCCAGTACCTTTTGCAGGTATTTGGCGCGCTACTTTATATTCACCAACTGCAGCTTTTGCGATGGAACTTGTTGCGGCGTCAATGCCCTGATAGTAGTCGCCCGTTTTAAAACTAGGAACGATATCATTTCTTATAATACTCGCTGTAGTAATATCTGGAATGGCTCCTTCAAGGCCATATCCAACTTCAATTCTAATTTTACGATCATCAATGGCTGCGATCAGTAAAATTCCATTATTCGTTTTTTTATTTCCGATTCCCCAGTCGCGAAAAAGTTTTGTAGCATATTCTTCAATGGGATAATCCTTCAATGTTTTAATGAGTACAACAGCAATTTGATTTGAGCTACTATCGTCGATCGCTACCAGCTTCCTTTCAAGAATATCTCTTTGCTCGGGCGACAAAACATTTGCTGCATCATTCACCAATCTAGGCGGATTAGGCTTAGGCAATAGATCCTGGGCCGATACCAGTGAAAGGCTAAAGAAACTAAATAGTATTACTAAGAATTGCTTCATGCGATTGTATAAAGCAGGAGCGTAATTTTTACGCTCCTGCTATTTATTTACCAAATACGATCTCGTCGGGTAATTCATTTTTATCTGTTAGTCCGTCATAAGGAAAATGTATTTCCAAAGCCTGACCAATAGCCGTAACTACTCCAGCGATACCGCTTGCATAATCTTGTTTATTGAAATGAGAAAGCATTTTTTGCACTTCATCATTCCAAAATTCAGAACCAACTTTTTGATGTATTCCTTCATCTCCAAATATGGCGAGCTGACGATCCTTCATTGCAACATAAACCAAGGCCGCATTGTGTGCCGCTGTTTGGTGCATTTTTAAATTGCCGAATATTTCCTTGGCTCTGCGCAACGGATCTATATAGTTACAACGGCTTTCGATGTAAACACGTACTTCACCACTGGTGTGCAATTCAGCATCCTTAATAGCTTGTACTATTTTTTCCTGCTCAGGAGCCGAGAAATAACTGATCGCTTTTTTAGAAAATAAAGAAAACATGAATAAGTTTTAGAATTTTACTTCAGGTGCTTTCTCTGAACCAACTGCTGCAGTGAATCCTTCTTTTTGCTTGAATCCAGTAATGCCAGCAAGTATATTCATTGGGAAAGAACGTGCTTTGATATTGTAATCAGCAACGGCCGCGTTAAAGTCGTTCCGTGAAACTTTGATCCTATTTTCAGTTCCTTCCAATTGCGCTTGTAAACCACGGAAAGCCTCGTTAGCTTTTAGGTTTGGATAATTTTCAGTCAATACCATCAATTTACCCAAAGCCTGAGATAACTGACCTTGTGCAGCTTGAAACTGCTGTATTTTTTCTGGAGATAAGTCATTTGCTTGCAACTTAATTTGTGATGCACTAGCTCTGGCCTGTATCACATCAGTCAATGTTTTTTGTTCAAAATTAGCTTCCCCTTTAACAGTGCTTACCAAATTAGGGATCAAGTCAGCACGACGCTGATAATCTGATTGTACATTATTCCATGCCTTTTTAACAGTTTCATCCTGTTGTACCAAACCGTTGTATCCATTGCAGCCTGACCAACCAAGTATTAATATTAATCCGGCGATAACGATCAAGGTGATGTTTTTTGTGCTCATACAAATTTTAATTTAAGTGTAATTTAAATGTTTGTCGCAATACCTATATTAATATTACAAAATAAGTGCCATTAGAAAAAGATAGCAAAAATGGCAGACAAAAAAAAGACTGCCGCTTGGACAGTCTCTTAATATAGATTGATTTTGCTTATTTATTGATAGCATCGATACCTGGAAGAGATTTTCCTTCAAAGTATTCGAGCATGGCGCCACCACCGGTAGATACATAGCTTACTTGATCGGCAAATCCGAATTGGTTTACTGCAGCAACACTATCACCACCTCCAACTAAAGAGAAAGCGCCGTTTTTAGTTGCAGCAGCAAGCGCCACAGCGATCGCTTTTGTACCGTGCTGGAATTTTTCCATTTCAAAAACACCCATCGGACCGTTCCAAAGAATGGTCTTAGATCTTCTGATCACGTTTGAAAATTGTTCTGTTGCGTTTGCACCGATATCCAATCCCATCCAACCATCGGGAATATTATTGCTTGGCGCATTTGATGTATTAGCAGTTGCAGAGAATGCATCAGCAATGACAGAATCAGAAGGCAAATGAATATTAACGCCTTTTTCAGCTGCTTTTTTTATGATCTCAAGAGCCGTATCTAAGCGATCGTTCTCGCATAATGAATTACCGATCTTTCCGCCTTGCGCTTTCATAAAAGTATATGCCATACCGCCGCCAATGATAATATCAGTGGCTCTTTCTAATAAATTTTCGATGATCAGAATCTTATCAGAAACTTTTGCACCTCCAATAATTGCTACAAAAGGTTTTTCGCTTTGGTGCATCACTTTTTCGGCGCTTGCAACTTCACCTTCCATTACTAATCCAAACATTTTTTTATCCCCAGGGAAGAATTGTGCAATTACTGCTGTTGAAGCATGAGCACGGTGAGCGGTACCAAAAGCATCGTTCACATAGATATCACCTAGTTTGCTCAATTTTTCTGCGAATGCCGTATCGCCTTTTTCTTCCTCTTTATAGAAACGTAAGTTTTCTAATAAAAGCACTTCACCAGGTTGTAAAGAGGCTGCTTGATTAATGGCACTTGCACCAATACAATCGTCCGCAAATTTTACAGTTACGCCATCCAACAATTTTACCAAATGATATACTAAATGTTTTAAAGAATATTTTTCAGTTGGTCCGTCTTTGGGTCTTCCAAAATGGCTCATCAGAATCACGCTTCCACCGTCGGCCAAAACTTTTTTAATTGTAGGAATAGTAGCGCGCATGCGGTTATCGTCAGTAATAACGTATTCTGCGTTAAGGGGCACATTGAAATCAACACGGATCAAAGCTTTCTGTCCTTTGAAATTGTGTTCAGAGAATTTGCTCATGATTAATAGTTTAAAAATGAAAAACCGCAGGGTCGCAACCACGCAGAGAAAATAAACTCAGCGCAATTGTCTCTGCGGTTTTTTAAATATGATTATCTAGTCTTATTTGATCTTTCCAGCGAAGAACTTCACTGTACGAACCAACTGAGATACATAGCTCATTTCATTGTCATACCA
>CAIJLK010000136.1 GCA_903821465.1 uncultured Bacteroidota bacterium
CTCGCAATAATCGAAAGCAGGATTCTTATCTTTACGCAAGGTACCCATTTCGTCGAAACTCAATGGTGGTACATAATACGGATGATCTTTATATAAACGATAAGGCAAATTGACAAATGCCTTTAACTCTTTATTAGTGGTAACTTCCTTAACAACAATACTCATATTGTGGGTTTATGCTTAAAGTTAGTATTTGTTCCACCCAGCTTGAAAGCCGGGGTTATCGTATTCCTTTTCAGGTTCTTCACTCTTCACTTTTAACTCTTCACTCTTCACTCTTCACTTTTCACTTCTTCCAGTACCTTCAACTTAATAGCTACTTTTTCTAATTTATCGATAGCAAAGTCTAATTGGTCTTTGGAATGCGTAGCCATAATTGACATTCTAACTAAGGAGGAATCACTGCTCACAGCAGGAGACACAACAGGATTCACAAATACGCCTTCTTCATACAATAACTGTGTGAATTTGAAAGTGAGTATATTATCACGAATATAAATAGGAATAATCGGCGATTCAGAATGTCCCATATCAAAGCCTAGATCTTTCACAGCCTTGGTGATGTAAGCGGTATTTTCCCAAAGTTTTTCCAAACGCTCTGGTTCAGATTGTATAATTTCTAGTGCCGCCATTGCAGCAGCAGCAGCAGATGGGGGCATACTTGCACTAAATATGATTGATCTAGCATGGTGCTTTAAATAGTCAACAATGTCTTTATTTGAAGCAATGAATCCACCAACTGAAGCGAGCGACTTACTAAAAGTGCTCATGATCAAATCCACATCGTTTGATAAACCAAAATGATCAGCTGTTCCCCTTCCCAATTTTCCAAGCACACCAAATGAATGCGCATCATCAACCATTACTGTAGCATGATATTGTTTGGCTAAACGGGTAATTTCTGGAAGGTTACAAATATCTCCTTCCATACTAAAAATCCCATCCACAACGATCATTTTAATAGTGTCTTCGGGGATGGACTTTAAGCGGCGCTCAAGATCAGCCATATTATTATGGGCAAATTTTAAGACCTTAGAAAATGAAAGGCGACTTCCTTCGATAATCGACGCATGATCTAATTCATCTAAGATCAGTACCCCATTTCTGCCCGTAATACTTGCTACGGTTCCAAGATTAGTTTGAAATCCTGTAGTAAATGTGAGGGCTGCTTCCTTGCCTAAATGCGCAGCCAGCTTTTCTTCTAGTTCAATATGCAACTTAGAAGTTCCATTTAAAAAACGAGAACCAGAACAACTACTTCCGTATTTAGTTAATGCCGCTTTTGAAGCTTCTAGCACCTTCGGATGATTGGTTAAACCCATGTAACTATTGGAACCAAACATCAGCAAATTCTTACCACCAATCACAACTTCTGTATCGTGGTTTTCTTCAATTGAACGAAAATAAGGGTACAAACCGGAGGCCTTCAATTCATTAGCAGCTGTAAAATTTGCCAATTTTTCGGATAAACTCTTTTGTATCATATGCTTATTTAATAGTATTTATAAATTAATACAAAATTAACTGCCTTAGTTGAAGATACACAACCATTTTCTGTATAACAACTTGTTCTGTTTATTTAATATTATTTAATTTTCCCTTAAAAATAATTCGGTAAATATAATATATAAGGATAATTTTGTCTTTTTTTATTTAATAGTCTATGTTTCCAGAAAAACAAAAATTTATAGTTTTTACAACTTTATGTATTGGATTTCTTTCCTATACAAGTTTTCTATACACCCATTTACCCAACCAGAACCCAAGCTTTAGTAGCTCTGAAGCCAGTGGAAAAGCCTTATGGCAAAAGCATAATTGTATTGCTTGTCATCAGATATATGGACTAGGTGGCTACCTCGGACCGGACCTTACAAATGAATATTCCTTGAGAGGTCCCGCATTTATTCATATATTCCTTCAAACTGGGAATACAACCATGCCCAATTATCATTTGAGTGAGGTTGATATCAAAGAACTGACTGATTATTTGAAGTCAGTCGACAATTCAGGAAAAGCAGATCCACGTAAATTTTCAATAAACACAAATGGAACTATCAATCAATAAGGCAAAGTTTACACCCAAAGTATTTATTCTAGTTGCGCTGATCTTATTAACTACCGGTATGTTATTTGGCACGATCGGAGGTCTACAATATATCATTCCAGGATTTTTAAAAGAAACTTTATCTTTTGAGAAAACGCGTCCGCTGCATGTTTCATCTGTTTTATTTTGGATCTTATTTGCTTCAATGGGTGCAGTACTTACCTATCTTAAAGAACATACGCACAATAAATTATATTCAAATAATCTCGCCAGATTGCTTTTTATCTTATTTGTTGCATCGGTAATAGCTATTTTAATAGCTTACTGTTTGGGCGTTTTTGGGGGAAGAGAATACTGGGAATTTCCTCCCATCCTTTCAGCACCCATCATTATAGGTTGGGTCATATTTCTGATCAATTTTGTTTTATCAGTTGGAACTTTAAAAAATCAACCTGTTTATATTTGGATGTGGTTAACCGGAATTATTTTTTTCTTATTTACTTTTTCTGAATCCTATCTATGGTTGTTTCCTTATTTCAATAACCATATTGTGAACGATATGAACATACAATGGAAATCGTATGGCAGTATGGTAGGATCATGGAATATGCTGATCTATGGATCTAGTATGTTTCTGATGACCAAGATCAGTGGTGATAAATCCTATGCGCATTCAAACAAAGCATTCATATTATATTTTGCAGGGCTATTTAATTTGATGTTCAATTGGGGACACCATATTTATACACTTCCTACGCAACCTTATGTTCAATACATCAGCTATTCAGTTAGTATGACCGAGTTATTGATCTTAGGTAATATTATTTATGGATGGAAGGCTTCACTAACCGCTGCACAAAAGTTTTTCAATCGCGATGCTTACCGATTTTTAGTTGCTGCCGATGTATGGATTTTCTTGAATCTTTTATTAGCTATTTGCATGTCAATCCCTGCTATCAATGTGTATACGCATGGCACGCATATCACTGTAGCACATGCAATGGGTACAACAATTGGCATTAACACCATGCTTTTATTAGCCGTTTGTTATGATATTTTAAAAGACACTTGTATTAGCTTAGACCCCTATCAGAAAATCATGAAATTCGGGTTCTGGCTTGCGAATAGTTCCCTGTTTGCTTTCTGGGTTGCATTGATTGCCGCTGGAGTCTTAAGAGCAAAATGGCAAATGAGTACCAATCAAATTGCATTTAGTTTGATGATGCAAAACCTAACTCCTTTCTTTATTGTATTTATGATCTCTGGTGTTTTGCTATTAATAGGAATAGTACTTTCCATTTACCCCCTATTTAAAAATCATTTGGCTTGCTTTTTAACAGAGAAGAGCGGGAACAATTAATTAATTTTTCCTAACTGCTACTGCAATTTTAGAATCTGCTGTACCATAATATAAAAACCATTTGCCCTGATAATTGGCTAATCCTTCTAAGAAACAAACGTTATTAACCTGACCTGTTAACTCATAAGGTTTATCGGGTTTAAAGAAATAATGATCTAGTCTTTTTATAACTTTTGTGGGATCATTTTTATCGAGCAAAACTTGACCGCCAGTATATGTACCATCTGGCAAACTGGTATCACCAATATTTTTAAGATTGCGCGCATTATAAATCAGCAGAATACCTTTATCGGTAAGCATTGCAGGCGGACCAGACTCTACCAAATCAGCATCGAACATTTTATCTCTGGTGGGAACTACAATTTTCAGCAGAGGCATATTCAATGCTTGTCCCTTTGATGCAATCGGCGCTTTCTCATTGGCTTGCATTTCAATAGGTTCCCAATTAATTAAATCTGTAGAAGTTGCAGTCCATATATTTTGATCTCCCCAGTACATCCAATATTTGCCATTGATTTTTGTAGCAACGATTTTTCCGTTAACATAGGTAGACACTATTGATCCAGACTTTGACCATAGGTTCAAATATTTTCCATTATAGGCTTTGGTAAACACAGAACCATGTTTGCTCCAAAGTTTTAAATCGGTTGATGTTGCTACTAATAATCTTGCAACAGTTCCATCATAAGCAGTATAGGTCATATAATAAACACCCTTATCATCCTCCACAATTCTTGGATCTTCCACACCACCCTGCCATTCGTATTTTTTGAGTGAATCATTATCGGGATAAAAAACAGGTGCACTTGATTTAGTAAAATGTAAACCATCAACACTTGTTGCCAAACCAATTCTAGAAGTGCCTCCAGGCAATCCAATTTTATCTTGCGCACGATATAACATGAATAAGGTATCATGCCTTACAACGATAGCAGGGTTAAAAACATCTTTTGCTTCCCAGGCTATTGATTTTTTAGTGATGGGATCAAGAAACTGATTAGCTCCTGGAACAAGTACAGGATTTTCATTATCTGCTTTCACAAAATCAAGCATGGCCCAATTCTCTGTACTATCCTTTTCTGTAATTTTATTGTTACCTGTATTACACGCAATGCCAAGTAGCATTAATAGAGATATAATAGCTACTCTTTCTTTTTGCATCATTATTTTCGGTTTACAGCATAAGCAATACCCCCAGTTACATGTTGAATAAACAAAGGATCTGCGTAGGATTCATCGGTATGTCCCAACTCTGTATAAAACGCCCTTCCACCATCAAAATCGTGCCACCAAGCCATGGGATGATAATCTCCATTCTCACCACCAGTGTAAGATTTTTCATCGATCGTAATTAATACATGCAGGTTCGGTTGGATACTTTTGAAATTATACCACTCGTCAAATCGCTTCCATTCTTTAGGAAGATGCATGGTTGAAATATGGGTTGGGTCAATGATATGCAATACTGCTTCTTGTTGTTTAGGGTGACTTTTAAAATATGCTCCTACTAATTGATTATACCATGCCCAATCATACTCAGTATCAGTGGCAGCATGGATTCCAACAAATCCGCCACCTTTCTTGATATAATTTTCGAAAGCAGTTTGCTGTTCATCATTCAATACATTTCCGGTAGTGCTCAGAAAAACAACTGCTGCATATTTTTCTAATTGTTTCGCATTGAAAAAATTTGCATCGGTAGTGGTATCAACTTCCATATTATTTTCCTTTCCAATTTTCTGTATCGCTGCAATTCCTGTTGGAATGGATGCATGATGATACCCGAGTGTGCGACTAAAAACAAGAATCTTAATATTTTTCTTATTAGGAACAAATGATGTGATCCCAAATGCAATCGAGATAAATAATAAAGACAAAAGGAACTTTTTCATATGACTATTTTTATTTTTTTTAATTCAATTTAGATCTTCTTTCCATTACTTCACGCCAAGTAGTTAGTATAATCCCTTCCCGTTTTACTGCAGCCTTAAATTCTGGATCCATCATGGCCAACATATCGCCTTTGCGAAGCGGACCCGATCCTGAAATAAAAGGAAACACTTCGCTCGGTGCGGTACAATGCATAATCATCATAGTTAATCCGGGTTTGATATTGTGTATGCCTTCAATGTATTTTTTTGCCTTATACTCCTGAATTTCCTGATCATCATTTTGAAATTCCTTGGGAATTTCCCAATCATAACTTTCATTATGCAAATCGTCTAACACAGGAAGCTTCGCATCCCATAACATTTTACCCAATTGGCGAATCTGTGCCATTTGCGATTCCGGCATATGATTGGTAACTTTTATTAAACTTGCATGTCCACCCGGAAGCATTACCGGAATATGGTTTTCGATTCCCACTTGAATATAGCGCATTAAGAAAGATGGACTTGCAAACAGCGTTCCCATATGACTATCTAAATGTGTAGGTTCAATTCCCATGGAACGTGCTCGATCTAGTTGTGCCCGAATTTCTTTTTCAACTTCATCGGCGGTAGCATGCTTTACAACATCTTCTACAGATGACCATAAGGCCCCCTCTTTGTCCACCAAACCCGGCACCAACGTCTTACCCGCTAATGGGCCCCATCTGTATCCACTCCATTCAGAAGTTAATGTTAGATGCAAACCCACATCTAATTTAGGGTGTTGCTTATAGTAGTGAATGAATGCAGGCACCCATGAACAAGGCATCATTACGCTGCATGAATTAGCGATCCCATCAGTCATTGAACTAATAGCTCCCTGATTGGATTCAAACGACATTCCAACATCATCTACATGCAGTATCAGAACTTTAGCACCTTTGGGAAAGCCTAATTTTTCGGCGTAGGTAATTTCATTTACCTGGGCTTTCAGAATATTGCAACAAAATAAAGGCAAAAGAAAAAAAATCGTTTTTATGGCAAGCATGTCTTGGTTTTGATTAAATTGGCAATCCTTAGAGATTTAAAGGCCACGATTGAAGGGCCGGTAAATCTGCGTTAAATCTAATCAAACTAAAGCAAAATACCATCAGTCATATGAAAGCGAAAACCAGTTCATTACTTGCCACCATGATGTTTCTCGAATATTTCATCTGGGGGGCTTGGTATGTAACCATGGGAACCTATATGTCTGAACACTTGCATGCAACGGGCGTAGAAATTGGTGCGGCTTATAGTGCATTGGCCATTGCAACCATGATCTCTCCCTTTTTTGTGGGCCTAGTGGCTGATAAATACTTTGCAGCACAAAAAATAATGGGAGTGCTTCATTTAATTGGAGCCGTATTACTTTTCTTAGCAACCAGGATCGACAATAGCACGAGCTTTTACTGGGTGATTCTTTTTTATGCCTTACTCTATATGCCCACCATCGCTTTAAGCAATAGCATTGCTTTTTCACAAATGTCAGATCCAGGAAAACAGTTCCCATGGATCCGGGTCTTTGGCACATTGGGCTGGATCGTAGCTGGTGTAACGATCGGGCAATTAGAGATCGAAAAAACATCCACTACTTTTTATCTAGCGGCAGTCATTTCAGGACTGTTGGGACTGATCAGTTTTATTCTGCCAAACACGGCTCCGAAATCAGTTACTACAGACGCATCTAGTGCGTTAGGAACAGAAGCATTTGTACTTTTCAAAGAACGCCCTTACTTGGTTTTCTTTATTGCTGCGATACTCGTTTGTATTCCTTTAAGTTTTTATTATGGATTTGCAAACCCATTCTTGAATGAAGTGCATTTAGAAAATGCTGCCAGTAAAATGACGCTGGGTCAGGTTTCAGAAGCCGCTTTCATTCTTGCCATCCCTTTTTTATTTAATCGGATTGGTGTAAAGAAGATGTTATTGATGGGAATGACAGCATGGATCCTGCGTTATATTTTCTTTGCTTACGGAAATGCAAGTGACCATGCATGGATGTTATATGCAGGTATTATTTTACATGGCATTTGTTATGATTTCTTTTTTGTAACAGGTTATATGTATACTGAGAAAAAAGCGGGCGACAAGATCAAGAACGCCGCACAGGGCTTATTTACTTTTGCCACATATGGCGTTGGCATGTTTATCGGCACTTGGTTCTCAGGATTCACGGTTGACAAATATAAAGTAGGTGATGTTCATGATTGGCAATCTATCTGGTTTGTTCCAGCATGTATTGCTCTTGCAGTCTTGATCTTCTTTATGATCTTTTTCAAAGAGAAAAAAAACACTCTTCACTCTTAACTCTTCACTCTTCACTTTTTTCTATCTTCAATTTAAAATATAAAAAATGCAACATATAGCCATGCTCGGTTCGGGCTTTATCGGAAGATTTTATGCAGATGCTTTACAAGGATATCGTTCAAAAGATAAAGTAGTTAGCATCTATTCTCGCAGAGAAGAAAGTGCCAAAAAATTTGCGGAGGACTATCAATGCAAACACTGGACCACTGAAATGGAAGAAGCAATTGCGCATCCTGATGTTAGTATTGTTTGTATTGCCTTACCCAATAATTTACATGAAGCAGCAGTAATGCTTTGTTGCAAACACAAGAAGGCTGTGATGACAACAAAGCCATTGGGTAGAAATACAGCAGAAGCAAAACGCATGTTATTAGCAGTTGAAGAAGCAGGCATCTTTAATGGTTATTTAGAGGACCTTGTATACACACCAAAATTCATAAAGGCCGAAGCTAGTGTTCGTGAAGGTGCATTGGGAAGAGTTCTTTGGGCAAAATCGAGAGAAACCCATCCGGGTCCGCACAGCGAATGGTTTTGGGATATTGAACAAGCAGGTGGAGGATGTATTCTTGATCTAGGATGTCATTGTGTAGAAATTTCGAGAAGCTATATTGGAAAAGATATTAAACCCATTGAAGTAATGTGCTGGGCTGATACACAGGTAAAGCCGATCGATGCAGAAGACCATGCGATTGGTTTAGTCAAATATGAGAATGGGGCAATTGGGCAGTTTGAAGTAAGTTGGACATTTCGCGGTGGACTCGATCTGCGCGATGAAGTAATGGGGTCGGAAGGTACCATTTGGATCAATAGTTTCTTGCGTACAGGATTTGATATGTTTACAACTGGTAAAGGGGGCGACTATATAGCAGAAAAAGCCGAAAGCAATAGTGGCTGGTTATTCCCTGTGGGCGATGAATTAAATGAATTAGGGTATAATCATATGTTCATGGATATGTTTAATGCCATTGAAAAGGGCGTTGATCCAAAAGAAACTTTCTATGATGGTTATGTTGTAAATACGATACTCGATGCAGCATATAAATCAGCAAAATCAAAACTATGGGAGCCGGTACAACTGGATATTTGGAGGGGACAAACAGGATTAACCAAAGAAAGTCACCTTACAGAATACGATGCAGCACATTGGCTAATCAAAGAAGAAATGACGCATTTTGGAGCAAAGAAATTAATCTTAAAAAATAAAACAACCGGAAAAATCACAGAGCAACTTATTTAAACTTATTATTATGCTATCACAAGACCTTTTTGTTCACCACGTATATTTCTGGTTAGAGAACCCTGCAAGCGAAGCAGATCGAGCCGCATTAATTGAAGGATTAAAAAAGCTAAGTTCCGTACCAACCATTCAACAATTTCATATTGGGGTTCCTGCAGCAACTAATAGGGATGTGATTGATACAACTTATGGTTGTTCATGGCTTGCGCTATTCACAAATCCTATTGATCAGGATGCTTATCAAACAGACCCTATTCATTTACATTTTATTGAAACCTGTAAACACTTATGGAAAAAAGTTATTGTATACGATAGCATAGGCGGATATTAATCATAAAAAAAGAGCTTCAACAATGAAGCTCTTTTTTTATGCTGCGAACAATTCTGGGATTAAGATGTTTGTATAAAAATTAGCCACCGTGAAAACACCGAATTTTATTATTAAATACCCATTAATTTTTTTGTTATGAGATAATAATTACATATTTGCAAATATTAAATTCTATTTCATCTATCCCCCCGATTATTTGTAAATAGTTAAAAATTTTATTACAACTAATTCATTTAGAGACCTATGCGATTAAAAGTGCTTTGCTTACTAGCTATTTTATGTTCCATCTTTTTCGTTTTTTTACCTCAAAAGACACAAGCTCAACCTTCTTCTACAAAAAAGAATACTGTTGATTCAATCAATAAACAAGACGGTTTATCTTTTGAAACTGCCGTTATAATTTCAGAAACATCTGAATTGAAAGGATTAAATGCCGAGAATAAGTGGATTAAGGATCACTACCTTAATTTTAAATTAAAAACGCAGACTTTAAGCATGCATGATAATAAACCCTTCGATGTTATAACAATCATAGTTCCAACAGATAAAGAAATAAAACTCTATTTTAATATCGAAAATTTTTATAACAAATTCTAAATTCTTTATCTGCAAAAAAAAGTGGCTGCATCATTGATACAGCCACTTTTTTTATGCCCCAGCCCCGAGTCCTCGGGGCTGGGGCTACAGTATTCCTTTTCATCTTCACTCTTCACTCTTCACTCTTCACTCTTCACTTCTTCTTCACTCTTCACTCTTCACTTCTTCTTAACTCTTCACTTTTATCTTTTATCTTTTATCTTTTATCTTCTTCTTAACTCTTCACTTCTTCTTCCAAATTACCGAAGCCGATTTTACCTCCGCCGAGTTAGTTCCGATTTGAATAATAAATTCACCAGGCTCCCAGATCTTTTTCAAATCGCTATTGAAGAAAGATAATTGCTCTGGAGTAATCTCAAAACTGATAGTTTTTGATTCACCTGCTTTTAAAGATACTTTTTGAAAGCCTTTCAAATCTTTCACAGCACGAGTTATAGAAGCAACAGGATCGCTGATATATAATTGTACTACTTCTTCACCAGCATAATTGCCGGTGTTTTTCAACACGATACTAGCAGTTAATTTATCATCTCCTTTTAATTCTTTCTTATTTAATTGAATAGCGCCATACTCAAATTTTGTATAGCTCAATCCAAAACCAAATGGAAACAATGGATCGTTTGATTCGTCTAAATAATCCGATTTGAATTTAGTTGATCCTGTACCATCGTAAGGGCGACCAGTATTCTTATGATTATAATAAATAGGAATTTGTCCGACTGATCTTGGAAAAGTTGCAGTGATTTTTCCGGAAGGATTATAATCTCCGAATAATACATCGGCTACCGCATTTCCAGCTTCTGTGCCAGGAGCCCATGCTTCTAAAATAGCAGTTGCATGCTCTTTTTCCCAAACCAAGGTTAATGGTCGTCCGTTGATCAACACGATCACTAAGGGTTTTCCGATAGTTGCAAGTGCTTTTAACAATGCTTGCTGACTTGCTGGAATACTAATATCAGCTCTACTAGAAGATTCACCAGACATATCGGATGACTCTCCTACCACTGCTACAATAACATCTGATTTTTTTGCAACTTCAACAGCTTCCTGAATTAGTTCTGCGGGAGATTTACTATCCACATCTACTTGCGCTCCAATTGCATTGACACGTTTTGCAAATTCAGCATCGTCTGTAAAATTTGATCCCTTTGCATATACAATATTCGCATTATTGCCCACTGCATTTTTGATCCCTTCATAAACACTAACAGATTTGTTCCAGTCGCCCGCCACAACCCAGGTACCGAGCATATTACGGCGGTTATTTGCCAAGGGACCAACTAGTGCAATAGTACCAGATTTCTTTAATGGCAATACTTGATGAGGGTTTTGCAATAATACCATACTATGTGCCGCCATATTTCTTGCAGTAGTTCTGTTTTCTGCAGTCAATATATCTTTAGTTGGTCTGCTTTCATCGATATAGCGATAAGGATCATCAAATAATCCCAATTTATATTTTGCCTCTAAAATTCGCAAACAAGCTTGATCGATATCAGCCAAAGAAACCTTTCCTTCATTCAATGATTTTTGTAAGGTAGTAAGCATGCCCTCTCCCACCATATCCATATCTAGTCCCGCTTTCAATGCACGCGCAGAAACGGTTTGCAAATCGCCAATACCATGTGCCGTCATTTCATTTACAGAAGTGTAATCAGATACTACAAACCCTTTAAACCCCCACTGCTTACGCAACAAGTCGGTTAACAACCACTGATTAGCCGTTGCAGGAACACCATCAATTTCATTGAAGGAACTCATCATACTTCCTGCACCTGCATCAATCGCAGCTTTGTATGGAGGCAGATAGTATTCATACATTTTGATCTTACTCATATCAACTGTATTATACTCTCTTCCCGCTTCTGCTCCTCCATATAATGCGAAGTGCTTCACGCAAGCCATCATGGTATTATTTAATGCAAGTGATTTGCCTTGATAACCTCTCACTACTGCTTTTGCGATCTCACCTCCTAAATAAGGGTCTTCCCCAGATCCTTCTGAGATCCTTCCCCAGCGTGCATCACGGGCGATATCAACCATTGGAGAAAAAGCCCAGTTCAAGCCATCTGCAGTTGCTTCCTTGGCAGCCATAGCTGCTACATTCTGAATCATTCCTAGATCCCATGATGCAGAAATTCCTAATGGTATAGGATAAATAGTTTTATGCCCGTGAATCACATCCAATCCAAAGATCATTGGAATATGTAATCTTGATTCTTTTACAGCAAGATCCTGTGCCTTCCGAACTTTTTCAGGGGAATAGATCCCAAATAATCCGCCCACCAGACCTTTTTTAATTTTTCCTTCTACATCTGTACTCACTACAGAGCCAGTCGTAGCAGCTCCTCCAGGAATTATTAAATTTAACTGACCAATCTTTTCTTCCAGTGTCATCTTTGCCATCAAGGCTTTTGCTTTGGTAGTGATATCGTTTTGTGCAAACGATAACTGTGCTACTAATAAGGCTGCGGCAATCGAAATAGTCTTTTTCATTTTCTATACTTATGGATACAACAATTTATGGATATAATTATAACTGGTTGTGATATTTTCAATCGGACTAGGAGCGCCATCCTGCTCAATGAAAAAATACTTCATCCCAGCTTCAGAAGCATGTTCAAAAATACGCTTGAAATCAAAATCTCCCTTACCTACTTCAATCACTTTTTCTCTGGTCTTGTCCAAATCCTTCACATGCCATAAATGGAACCTTCCCTTATTGGCTTTGAACATTTCAACAGGATCCTTTCCAGCTTTCATAGCCCAAGCCAAATCTAATTCCATTTTCACTAAAGCAGGATCAGTCTGACTTAATAACAAATCATATGGTATTACTCCATCTACAGTTTTAAATTCTGCATCGTGGTTATGATAGGCAAATAATAGTCCAGCTTTTTTGGCTGCCACAGATGCTTTATTCAGGGTTTCGATGGATGCTTTTATTTCATCTAAAGTACCAATTGGTGTATTCGCACAAACCAAATAAGTTACGCCTCCTTCTGCAGCTTGGTCGATCAGTTCTTGATAATTATCGCGCAAGTTCTTCATCGGGGGAATCACTAACGGTTTCCCATCAGCACCCAATGGCATCTTAGCCCCAGCTGGCATTTTAAAAGGAGCTCCTAACACATGGTGTGAGCGCCATACCATTCCAAGATCTTTTAAAGTAGTTGCAAATTCTTTAGGCTTCATGCCATAATAACCACCCAATTTGCTGAAAGCAGATTCAATTTCCTTATAACCCACTTTCGCTATCTTTTCTAAATACCCTTTTGGATCCTGATCCAAAATCCCAAACAAGGTATATAATTGAAGTCCCTCATTCGGATAATTAGGCTTATTAAATAAGCCATTTGCAAATAATTGATTCTGGAATAATACAGAACCTAACCCCAGAGCAGCTGTTTGCTTTAAGAAGTTTCTACGTTGATTCATTTGGTTGATTGATTTAAGGCAGGAAGAATTGATGCAATCGAATGCTTTATTGCGTCGTTATGACACAATGCTACCGATAAATGTTTAAAACCGGAAATATTTCGGGAGAGAATTTATCTTATTTTCGATGTATCATGGCAGCCCAAAAAACGTTTAGAGAAGTTCTTGTTGAAGGAGAAGCATTATTTCAGCCTTCTGTATCGCTCGACTGCGTCATTTTCGGCTTTCACGAAAACGAATTAAAGGTTTTATTGGTTAAGGCAAAATCCAATGACCACTGGTCTTTACCAGGTGGATTCGTTTTTAAAGAAGAAGATCTAGAAGATGCCGCCATTCGAGTATTAAAAGAGAGAACTGGCATCAACGATATTTTTTTACAACAATTTCATGTCTTTGGCTCCGCAAATCGTTCTGATTGGAATATACATAGATCAAACTTTAAGAAGGATGGAATTGAGATCGGACCCGATCACTGGCTTCTTAAAAGATTCATCACTGTGGGCTATTATGCTTTAGTAGAATTTGCACATGTTACCCCAACGCCAGATACAAGTTCAGACGCTTGCGCTTGGTGGGACTTAAACATAATTGAAGAACTCTTCATGGATCACAAACAAATCCTTGATAAGGCCTTGGAAACACTTAGGCTTCAACTGAATCACTTACCTATTGGATACAATTTGTTGCCTCAGAAATTTACTATGCCTGAATTACAAAAACTGTATGAAACCATTTTAAATAAGTCGTTGGACCGCCGAAATTTTCAAAGAAGAATGACGGGTTTTGGAATTTTAAAACGATTAAAAGAAACACGTAAAGGTGGTGCGCACAGAGCTCCTTTTCTTTATTCTTTTGATATGCGTAAATACCGCAAGGCATTGAAACAAGGGCTTCATGGAGGATGGTAAAATCATTGAGTTAAAATGGCAAAAAACATCAAAGCAATTATTTTTGATCTGGATGGGGTCATCATCGATTCCAATCCAGCCATTATTGAATTCTGGAGCGATTGGGCTACTAAAGAAGGCTTTAGCTTGAACGACGAAATGATTCGGGAATGGGTATTTGGCAGAAGAGTTACGGCAACTATTGAGGGCTTATTTGCGCATATAACTGCAGAAAGAAAAAAAGAGATCGAAGACGCAGGCTATTTATTCGATCAGGCAATGAAGCCCGAGGGCATATTGGGAATTCAATCATTCATCCAGAGCTTAACTCAAATTCAATTTACAATCGGCGTAGCAACTAGTTCACACCATGCCAGAATGTTACAAATGTTAGAACGAGTGGGTGTGTCTGATTCATTTGTACATTTTGTAACAGCTCATGATGTAAGTAAGGGTAAACCTGATCCAGAACCCTATTTAAAAATGGCAGAGAAACTGGCTATTCTACCTGCACACTGTTTAGTTTTTGAAGATGCAAACAGTGGCATACAATCTGCTGTAGCAGCGGGTATGCAAACAATTGGCATTGGCAATGAGCTGACTAAAGAAGAATTATTATCACATGGTGCAAAAGAAGTGATCTCAGATTTTACTGAAATTTTATTGCAGTCCAAACAGCTCCTCACCATTAATGGAAATAAGTACCAGTTAGATGCAGTTTAATCTGGTTAATCAATAATTTTCTTCGCCCATTTTAAAACAATTTCCAATTGTTCTTCACGAGTTAAATTGCTATTGTCAAGTTCAATGGCGTCTTCGGCTTTTCTAAGGGGACTAACTTCGCGATGACTATCGATGTAATCGCGCGACTCTAAATTATTTTTAACCTCTTCCATCCTAATGTTCGGATTCTTTTCAAACATCTCCTTGTATCTGCGTTCAACACGAATGGCAGGATCGGCCATTACAAATATTTTCAATTCTGCAGCTGGGAAAACCGTTGTTCCAATATCTCGTCCATCCATCACGATCCCTTTTTTGTCACCCATCAATTGCTGTTGCGCAACAGCAAATTCCCGCACTTCTTTTACGGCAGATACGGCACTCACATTATCGCTAACAGGCATTTCTCTAATGGGCACTTCTACATCTTCGTGATTCAAATACATGTCTGACTTTCCAGAATTTGCATTGTATTGAAAATCTAAAACGATCTGCTTTAACGCAGCTACTACTTCCTCGGTTTTGTTCCAATCAATTCTATGGCGAAGAAAATACAATGTAATAGCCCGGTACATAGCGCCTGAATCGATAAACACATAATTCAATTCATTGGCTAACTGACGAGCTAATGTACTTTTTCCACAAGAAGAAAATCCGTCGAGAGTAATAATAATTTTACGCATAATTCTTCGGCCTAACCGATGGTTTAATTAACACAAAGTTGCGGTAAAAAAAAGTGATTTCAAACTAATCGGTCGCCCGCTATTATTTCAAACCCGCAAAAAGATTGGGGTAGTCCGAAATAATACCATGAACACCCCTATTTTTCAAGGCCTGCATACTTGCCAGATCATTCACTGTCCACGGTATGATTTGAATCCCCGCGTCCCTGCATTGTTTCACCAATAGATCTGTAACTAATTTATGAGCGGGACTATATATTGTGGGTAAGAATCCCAAATCTTTTAATTGTAATGCAAAAGCCTTCTTGTCGAAGTCATCTATTAATAAAGCCGTTTTGAATTGGGGATATTTTGAATGCAGATATTGTAGGGTTCTGATATCGAATGATTGAATAATGACTTTCGACTGCATTTTTTTAGTTAGTATCACATCTACTAACAAGTCAACAAATTCTTCCGGTGCAGGATGGTAGATCCCATCTGTTTTTGCGGTGGTTTTTGTTTCGATATTGAATTGAGGAATAGGGGTATTTTTTTTCAAGCAATAGGCCTGAACAGAATCGAAAACTGCTGATAGTAATGGTTTGATTGCAGCGATTCTTTCCTGCTGTGGAAATCTAGGATGTGGCTTCAACCCTACATCAAATTTTTGAATCTCAGCATAATTCAACAGAAACATATTATAACGCTTCTCGGTAGATTCTTCAATAAAACCACTATCTGGTTTAGTAGTTATTTCATGATTAAAAAAAGGTTCATGACTTAAGAAAACTTTTTTATCCTTACTAATCGAAGCATCCATTTCCAAAGTAGTTACGCCAAGATCAATGGCTTTAAGCATTGCTGGGATGGTGTTCTCAGGCATTAATCCCCTGCAACCTCTATGACCTTCTTTATCGAAAGGCGTTTCCCCAAATCCTTTGCTATGCGGCAGTTTGGCTGTCATACAGGATACACTTAAAATAATAAATAATAGGATTGCCGATTTCATCAATCATTCATTTGAGTAGGGTTCTTCTTCATTTCTTCAGCTACAATGATCGATGACAGATCTCCTTTCTCTAATTCCTCTACGATATTGTGAAAACTTTTTTTATTTCGATTCTGACTCATTTTAAACACATGTTGTAAATCGGTTACTTCAATTTCTAAGGCAACGATCGCTTTCATATTGGTCTTCATATACTCATTAGGCAAATTTTTTACCTGTGATGGAGAATTTGCATCTTTCTCAAAATGAGCAGTAAGATTGGTTAGCAGTTCAAATAATTCCTGCTCAGATAAAAATCGCAAATTTCCTTTAGCATGAACGGCCTGGTAATTCCAAGTGCTACCACGATCATCGTTATGGTACCAGCTCGAACTCACATAAGCATTTGCCCCTTGAAAGATCACGAGCACATGGGCATTATTTTCAAAAGCCTGATGGTGATCTTGTTTGCGCATTATATGTGCTTGCAGAAATAGTTTTTCATCACGTTCAACAAGTAAAACCGGAACATGGGTGGCAACAGGAAGATTGTTTTTATCGATCCCACAAATGGTAACAAAAGGATGGGCTCTCATAAATGCCAACACTTCTGCCTGTTCTGTTGCTTTAAAATACGGCACGTTATACATGCTTCGAATGTAAACATAAAAAAGCTCCCAACATGGATAATGCGGGAGCTTTTAAAAACTTAATAACTTATTGTTCTGTGATATTGATAACCTGCGTTTTAGGCATTTCAGCATTGCGCATGGCGATATTCCGAACGGTAGCTGAAGTGAAATCTCTGAATGCTTTTTTACTGATCTCATCAGTTCCAACCATTGTTGGCACACCCGCATCACCAGCTTCGCGGATGGACTGCACCAAGGGGATTTGTCCCAAAAACGACAGATCATATTCATCAGCCAAACGCTTACCACCCTCTTTTCCAAACAGGTAATATTTGTTATCTGGCAATTCAGCCGGAGTGAAATAACTCATGTTTTCTACCAGTCCGATTATAGGCACGTTGATTTGCGCTTGACCAAACATGGCAATCGCTTTTTTGGCATCCGCCAATGCTACATTCTGCGGAGTAGTAACAATTACCACACCAGTAACAGGCACCGTTTGCATAAGTGTCAAATGTATATCACCTGTTCCTGGAGGCATATCTACAATTAGGTAATCTAATTCGCCCCAGTCAACATCGGTAACAAACTGCTTCATAGCACTGCTAGCCATTGGCCCACGCCAAACCACTGCATTTTTTTCATCCACCAACAAACCAATACTCATTAAAGTAATCCCGTGCTTTTGTATAGGAATAATCAATCCCTTACCATCTACATCTTTCATTAAAGGCCGCTCGCCACGAACCCCAAACATAATGGGAACACTTGGTCCGTATATATCCGCATCCATCAGTCCAACAGTTGCGCCACCTTCAGCCAGTGCCAATGCCAGATTTGCAGAAACCGTACTTTTCCCAACCCCTCCTTTACCACTTACCACTGCAATGATATTCTTAACCCCGGCCAAAATTTCCTTATTATCCTTACGTATAGTAGTAGTATTAGAAGTGAAATTCACGGTGATTTCCGCCTCCTTATTCACTAATAGTTTGATGGCATTCTCACTAGCCATACGCATCATATCCTTCATCGGACATGCTGGAGTGGTTAAAACAATGGTAAAACTTACCTTATTGCCGTCAACCGTAAGATCCTTAATCATGTTCAATGTAACCAGGTCCTTACCCAAATCAGGCTCCTGCACATTACTCAAAGCCTGTAAAATAGCCGCTTCTGTCATCACGAAAGTTTTTGTTAAAAAAGAAAATACCGCGCAAAGTTAACAGCTAGCAGCCTTACTTTGTTCTAAATCCTTTAGTTTAAATAAAGAAGCGGATAAGACTTAATTTTGTGTATAAACGCTTTGTATTTTTGATGCGATGAAGAAATTTCTACCATTTATTATTCTATTGACTGCTTTGTTTGTTTCTGAACGCTCAAAAGCGCAGGAAGCTAATCCCTATCGCGACTCTGTTGTACAGTTCAACGGGGTGGTTATGACTGCCGATAGTTTGAGGGGAATTGGCTCAGCCAGTATTATCGTTGAAGGCAAAGGCCGGGGAACCATTTCAAGTCCCGATGGGGTATTCTCTATTGCCGTTTTAAAAGGCGATAAGATTACTTTTTCTTGCATGGGGTTCAAGAATTATAGCATTTCGATCCCGAGGGACTTAAAGGAAAATCAATATACCTGGATCCAGTTATTGGTTACCGATACCGTTTACTTACCTGCTACAATTTTAAGACCAAGACCTAGTAGAGAACAATTCGAGCGCGATTTTGTGAATAATCGCGTACCGGACGATATGTATGAAATTGCGCGTAAGAATACAGATGAATCCCAACGCAGGATATTAATTAACAGCCTTCCAGCTGATGGTCGAGAAGCAGTTAATTACCAAATGCGCCAACAAGCCAATAAGTATTATTATAACGGACAAGTGCCGCCGATGAATATTTTGAACCCTGCTGCATGGGCCGACTTTATCAAAGCATGGAAACGGGGTGATTTTAAAAGCAAAAATTAATGATAACGATCAAACATGTTAGTGTAATAGGTGCAGGTACCATGGGAAATGGCATTGCACATGTTTTTGCTCAAAACGGATTTTCAGTCAGCCTGATCGATGTTAGCCAGTCGCAACTCGAAAAAGCCATTGAGACCATTACAAAAAATATGGATCGCCAAATTGCAAAAGCTGGTTTAACCCAAGAAGCAAAACAAGCTGCACTAAATAATTTACAAATATATACCAGTATCGCTGAGGGGGTAAAAAATGCTGAACTAGTGGTAGAAGCAGCTACAGAAAATGAAGCATTGAAATTGCAAATTTTCAAACAGGTCGATGAACATGCTCCATCTGGAACTATTTTAGCAAGTAATACTTCCTCCATCTCCATTACCAAAATAGCTTCTGTAACCAAACGCCCTCATTTAGTAATTGGAATGCATTTTATGAACCCAGTTCCTGTAATGAAACTGGTGGAGATTATTAATGGTTATGCAACTGACAATAAAGTAACTGATACTATTGTGGCACTAAGTAAAACTTTGGGTAAAGTTCCTTGTGTAGTGAACGACTATCCCGGTTTTATTGCCAATAAGATCTTGATGCCAATGATCAATGAAGCCATCTATAGTTTATACGAAGGCATTGCTGGTGTTGAATCAATTGATACCATCATGAAATTAGGAATGGCACATCCAATGGGTCCCTTACAATTAGCAGATTTTATTGGCCTCGATACATGCCTGAGTATTTTAAATGTTTTATACCAAGGATTTGGAAATACTAAATACGCTCCCTGTCCCCTCTTAGTAAATATGGTTTCCGCAGGTAAATTAGGTGCGAAATCGGGTGAAGGTTTTTATACTTATACTGCAGGATCGAAGGACTTAGTAGTAAGTGAAAGATTCAAATAACCAATATGTTTTTTATCTTCTCAAAGATCCTTTTCTTCTTATTATCTCCCCTAACATGGATGGGCTTATTACTGCTCCTGATTTTATTTTCCAATAATTCAAAATTGAAAAGAAAATTAAAAGTAAGTATCATTGCGATCTCAGTACTATTTACAAATCCATTCCTATATCGCAATGCAGTAATGCTCTGGCAAACTAATCCAGTTGAATTAAATAAGACCACAGTTTATGAAGCAGGAATTTTACTCGGCGGTTTTTCTGGATACGACAAATACAGTCGCGGATTTTTTAACCGAGCTTCAGACCGATTCATAGAAGCAACTAATTTATATCATCAGGGAATCATCAAAAAAATTATCATTACCGGAGGCAATGGGGCACTCACTATCGATCAACCAGCCGAGTCGTTCTTTGTGTCTGATCAGTTATTAAAAAATGGAATCCCAAAAGAGGCCATCGTATTGGAATCTAATTCAAGGAATACTTACGAGAATGCAGTGTTCACGAAAAAAGTGGTGGACTCTCTGCAGTTGAAAGGAACCCTTGTTTTAATTACTTCCGCAGAACATATGCCAAGATCTATCAAGGTTTTTAAAAAAGCAGGATTCTCCATTCAACCTTATCCCTGCGATTATGATATATATAATGAGAGGCTGGATCTTTCAAATACTATTGCCCCTGACCCTAGTTTATTAGAGGATTGGAAATATTTATTTAAAGAAATAGTTGGAACGCTAGTTTACCAATTAACTGGTAAAGCATAATTATTTTACAGGCTTCACATCTACGGTATGCAGGTCGTGCAATTTAAAAAGCACTTCTTCCAATCTTGCTTTAGGAATGCCAATCCGCAACAAGCAAAACAATTGCTGCTCTTGTCCGATCACGGTACATCCAAACTGCTTACAGATGATCATTACTTCATTCATACGCGTATAATCAAACTGCAATTCATATACTATTTCAATGGCTTTCTCAACAATGGGTACTAACTGCAAAGCCATTACGGTAGCAGTCTTATAAGCATTGATCAATCCAGGCACGCCCAATAAAGTACCCCCAAAATAACGAACAACGATCACCGCTGTATTGGTGAGTAGTTTACTATCAATTTGTCCGAGTATGGGCCTACCTGCACTTCCACTTGGTTCACCATCATCAGATACGCGAAAATTATTTCCGTCGAGTCCAATTCGATACGCAAAACAATGATGCACCGCTTTTGAATGTTCTTTTTTTAATTGTTGCAATTGTAATTTAAAATCATCAACACTTTGAAGGGGAGAAGCAAATGCAATAAACTTACTTCCGCGATCCTTAAATTCAGCAAAGGCAGATTTTTCAATTGTTTGATAATTATCTGCCATGATTATAAATTAGCACCGAATGCAATGAAATAAATAGCTACTAACGAAAGCGCAATACCCAACCAATTAATTTTTGATAACCGTTCTTTAAATAAGATCCAGGCAACAACCGAACTGAATAATACGATCCCCATATTGTTCACCGGAATGCTGGCAGAACTTTGCCAAGGACTCTGTTTTAGAAAATGCACCAAGCACCAAATAGAAAAATAATTTGGAATTCCAATTAAAATGCCCGCCAATAAATGTTTGAAAGCAAAAACCTGTTTGCTAGAAATATATTGATACATTAAATAGAGCGATCCAATGCTGGAAGCAGAGAAAAATCCACTGATCAAATAAGCATTACTATTTTCAACTGTAACATAAGTCTGTTGTACATGATTGATCAATGCATCTAAAAAACCACTCCCGAAAAACAGGGCAACAGGTAATAAATATTTCAACTTACCCTGATCAGTTTTGTCGGCTTCGTTATTATTGGTTGGCTGATAACAGGTGAGTATCACAGCAAGCAACGCCAGTATCACACCGAATAATTTCCATCCTTTTACAGTTTCATGATAGAGGTAAACAGATAAGATAACTGGAATGATCAGCGAGAGTTTATTGGCTACAGAAGCAACTGCTACGCTGATCTTCTGTGCTGTCATACCAATCACATTGAATATAGTAATAAACAGAACACCCATTAAACAGGCCCATTGAAACCAAACTTGATGAATCGATTCGTTATTAATTGGGAATGCCCCATTTACAATAGAACCAGTTATTACACAAGTGATATAATTAAAAACAATGGCCTGAAAGATCGACACACCGTATTTCTCACATACTTTAAATGCAAGAGTGAGATAACTGGTTAAAACGATACTGCCGAATAAATATAACATAGTCCCTACTTATTAATTGTTGTACTGTTTCGATAAATAAAAATAGTATCGTTAGCAGATGGAAAACTTTCTACCCATTCCTTATTTTTTAAGATGGGTGCCGCCAAACCAGCAGCTATTTTAAGTGTGTTATTTTGAATGATCCTTGCTTCATCCCAAATGCCTGCATCAATGAATGATTGCAAAAGCATCGCCCCTCCTTCCACAAGAATGCTCTGCAAAGGATATGCATAACAGAAATCCAATACTTGCTCGAGTACCCGATTGGTAAAATCAATTTTTACATAAATCAAATGGTCATTCACTGAATCGGTGGATGCATTAAAAACAATCGTGGTAGCTTCTGCATTAAATAAATGACTATTTGCAGGGATCTTCAAATGTTGATCAATGACCAATCTTGTTGGATTCTTCCCCTTCCATAAACGATTGGTAAGCGAAGGATTATCTTTTAATGCGGTATTAGTTCCCACCAAAATCCCATCTTCTTCCCCGCGCCAGCGATGCACCAATCGATTCGAAAATTCATTGCTGATCAGTAAGCGTTCATTTCCCGTTGCAGCGATCATCTGATCAGCGGTCTGGGCCCATTTTAAAATAATAAAGGGTCTTTTTTTCTGTTGATAAACAAAAAATCGTTTATTCAAAGCCTTCGCTTTTTCTTCTAAGATGCCCGCAATAACTTCAATGCCTGCTTCTCTTAAATTGGCAATGCCTTTACCATTCACTTTTACAAATGGATCACTACAACCGATCACTACCGTAGGAATTTTATGATCAATGATCAATTGTGAGCAGGGCGGTGTTTTGCCATAATGTGCACAGGGTTCAAGCGAAACATATAAAGTGGATGAGCTAATCAGATCCCGATCTGCTAAACAAACCGATTTTAAGCAATTCACTTCTGCATGTGCTGCTCCATATTTCTCGTGATAACCCTCCCCTATAATGCGGTTCTGACATACCAATACGGCGCCAACCATTGGATTGGGAGCTACTGATCCTGAGCCCGCTAGGGATAGATCAATACATCGTTGCATATAGGTTTCTTGAATATTCATTATCCGGAATTAACAAAAATAGCCAAATGGTGCTAACATTGCAGCATGTTGATTGAATTAGCCTACCAGCAACTCTTGCGAAAACTAGAAACGCTTTATGACAAGCGCGAAGCAACGAGTATTGCAAATTGGGTGATCGAACATATTACTGGTTTAAAAAGAATGGACCGCATCATTCAGAAAGAGCTATTGCTGAGTGCAGAACAAGTAGATAAACTAACTGTCATAGCCAATCGATTACTTAATTCTGAACCCATTCAATATGTATTAGGAGAAGCTTGGTTTGCGGGATATAAATTTTATGTTGACCCGTCTGTATTAATTCCCAGGCCTGAAACAGAAGAATTGGTTGAATGGATTTTGGCAGATGATGCTAGGAATGATTATCGTACTTTTTTAGATATTGGTACAGGAACTGGATGCATCCCCATTGCGATCAAATTAAAAAAACCTCAAGCTTTTGTTTTAGGATTTGATATTAGTCCAGATGCATTGGCAATTGCAAATAAAAATGCAATAGATCTAAACGCAGCCGCAAACTTTATGCAGGTTGATATATTAGATGAAACAAGATGGCAAAACTTTCCTCTATTCAATTGCATTATAAGCAATCCACCCTATATCAAGGAATCTGAACAAAGTGATATGTCAAAACATGTAAAAGATTTTGAACCATCTATTGCATTATTCGTTCCTGATGAAGATCCTTTAATTTTCTATAGAAAGATGGCAGTATTTGGAATAACCCATTTAGAAAAAAATGGCAGTATTTATTTTGAAATAAATCAAGCCTTAGGAAATGAAGTGATTGGTTTATTGCAGCAATATGGCTATAACACTGAATTGAAGAAAGATTTAAATGGGAATGATCGAATGATCAAAGCGATGTTGCCTATTTAATGCCGTTATTATCTACAGCCATCACTGGCGTTGCGCCAAGCTTCTTAATAACCTGCATGATCTTGATAGCAGTTCCTAAATGAGAAGTACTATCTCCATTAATTACTACAGAAGGCTTCTCTGTTTCTTTTGCTAAAAACAATTTCAGCGCTGGTTCTAATTCGTTGAACGAAACTTTTTTAGACCCGAGGTAAATCTGCTGATCCTTGTCAACTGTAATAACCACAGTTTGCTTTGACTTGGTATCGCTTTTTGCTTTGGGATTGGAAACCTTAATGACATTCGGATTAGCCAATGTAGAAACGATCAGAAAAAACAATAACAGGATGAACAAAATATCGTTCAACGCTCCTGTATGTACTTCCGGATGATTTCTTAATTTTTTTCGAATGTTCATGTAATGGGAATTTAGCCTGCTTACTTAGTTGGTTCTTGTAAAATATCCATAAACTCTGCGCTTGCAATTTCCATTTTATTAACGGTCTTATCGATCTGCGTACTCAGGAAATTATGTGCGATGTAAGCAATCAAACCAATGATCAATCCCGTTCCTGAAGTGATCATTTTTGTATAGATCCCACCAGCAATGGTATTCAAAGTATATTCTCCTGTAGAGGCAATCCCATAAAACAATTGTACCATCCCGATAATAGTTCCTAAGAATCCAAACATGGGTGCGATACCTGCTATCAGTGAAAGAATGGATAAGTTTTTTTCCATCTGGTACATTTCTAATTTCCCTACATTTTCCATGCTCTTCTCAATGGCATCGATAGGTTTCCCAATGCGTTGAATCCCTTTATCAATCATCCTTGCAACAGGGTTATTGGTATTCCTAGTTAAACTTCTTGCTGCACTTACATTTCCAGTAACGATATTATCGCGAATAATGCGCATGAAATTTTCATCGATCCTAGATGCTTTACGAATCGCTATTAATCGCTCTGTAAAAACAAACACGGCTACTGCTAGTAGAATGTACAAAGGGTACATGATGAAACCACCCTTTTCTAATAAATTCCACATCGATATTTTTTCGGGTGCAGGAAGCGCAGCCGCAGCCTTTTGAAGGGTATCTATTTGCAAGAGATCAAACATCTCATTTAAATTTTATGGTGAACCTAAAATTAATCGCTTCTACAAAAGAACAGTACTGCTGTGAATAAAAACACAAAAGCTTTCTTTTTTAGGAAAGCTTTTGCACATGATAGATTTAAACGATGTATGGCTGATTAACTCGATTTTTTGTCGGTATTCATTTTTACCATCCCCATGATCTGGTGCATGGTATTCTGCATGCCTTCTGGACTACCATCTAAGAATAACATATTACCCTTACCCAATTCCGCGAAGTTCTTGATAGCTTCAGTCCACATACTAAACAAGATCACATTCGTATCCAAATTGGCCTGCTTCATTTGCTCTGCAGCCTGGCTCATACCCTTGGCCACTTCCTCCCGGAACAAAGCCACACCCTGTCCGCGTAAACGAGCTGCTTCTCTCTCAGCCTCAGCAGCGATCTTAATAGCATTACCTTCTGCTTCTGCTGCTTTGGTCTTTGTGATCAATAAAGCCTGACCTTCATTTTCAGCAGCGGCTTTCAAGTTATTGCTCGCAACAACCCTACTCATACTATCCATAATTGCCTGATCAAATGTAATATCATTGATCTGCAAATCTTGAAGGTGATAACCCCATCCCTCCAGCGATTGATCGATCTGCTCTTTTACAAATTGCACGATCTCTTTCCGCTGTAATAAAATTTCAGCCTGCTTTTTTGTAGCAACGAAACCGCGGATACTACCTTCAACAGTGCGGATTAAAGCTTGCATTAAATCCTTATCACTAAAGAATTTAAAAGCTACATTCTTAATAGATTCTTCATCCTGATTAATCACAGAATAAAGCAACATACTTTTAAAATATACATTGGCCTGATCGAGTGTTACCGCCTGAAACTCAAGCTCCACCGAACGATTCTGGATACTAACCGTTTTATACACTTGTTCTAGAACTGGAATTTTAAAATTCAATCCCGGACGTAAAATGCGTCTATATTTTCCGAACAAAGTAACCACTGCAATGGTGCCTTGGTTTACAGTAACCAATCCACTGAAAATGATGAATGCTAGTACAATGACCCACCAAAAATTGATAAGGAAGTTCATAAAAAAATATTTTAATCTAAGTTAAGTATTTAATGAGTCGCTATTATATTAATAATATTACACTAAGCATTTAATTCCCAAACTTGAACCAGTTCAACAAGAATATTAACCGCCTGTTGCATATCATTCACGGCAATCCACTCATGCTTACTATGAATTGCCTGCATACCAGTAAATATATTCGCGCAAGGCAAACCAATAAAGCTCAGCCTACTACCATCAGTACCACCCCGAATAGGCGTTTTATGCATGTTAATGCCTAACCGATCGTAAGCCTCTTTTGCGTAGGTGCTCACCTGCGGATGTTGATCCAAGACCTCTTTCATATTTCGATACTGTTCTCTTACTTCAAATTGCATGGTGGCTTTGGGATGTTTTAAAAGCACCGATTCTGCGATGCCTTTTAACCTATGTTCATAATCGGCCAATTTGTTGCTATCAAAATCGCGAACAATTAACTCAATCACCGCTTTTTCTGATCCACCCTCAAAGGAAACGGGATGAACAAATCCCTCTCGGCCAGCAGTTGTTTCCGGACTCCATGAATCAGTTGGTAATGCCGCCAATATTTCGCCCCCGATTTTCAGGGCGTTCACTAATTTATTTTTACCATCCCCCGGATGTGCAATTACGCCATTAATGGTAATGATAGCTGCATCTGCACTGAAGGTCTCATCTTCAAAATCTCCCAACGCACCGCCGTCAAGTGTATATCCAAAATCGGCTCCCAATTTTTTCATATCCAGTTTATCGGTACCCCTGCCCACTTCTTCATCTGGCGTAAATAAAATGCTAATCGCACCGTGTGGAATTGCGGGATGATTCATTAAATAATTAGCTAGATCCATAATGATCGATACACCTGCTTTATCATCTCCACCCAATAAAGTTTTGCCGCTTGCTGTAATGATGGCAGTATCCAAATGCTTTAATAGATAGGGATACTGCTTGGCGGAAATAATTTGAGTAGCATCATCAGGTAATACCAAATCCATTCCGTTATAATGGGGATGTAAGATGGGTTTCACATTAGTGCCACTACAATCTGGAGCGGTATCAACATGAGCACAGAAACAGATGGTTGGAATATTTTTAGCACTATTTGAAGGAACCGTTGCATAGACATAACCATATTCATCTGCATGAGCATCTGTTACTCCCATTGCCAGCAATTCGGCTGCCAAAATATTTGAAAGTGTTTTTTGCTTTTCGGTACTAGGATGCGAATGGCTGTTCGGATCGCTTTGCGTATCGATCTGAACATAACGTAGAAATCTTTCACTAACCGTAAAATCGTAATCAAGAAGCATTGCAATAATTTTCTGCAAGATAGGGTTTGCAATACCCCGCACAAAAAATGCCCCCGAACACTCAGGGGCATTTCAAAAATATAGCATTCGATTAAGGCATAATGATCAGGCTCTTTGCATCGATAGCTACTAATTCTAAATCAAAGGTCAGATCCTGACCAGCTAAAGGATGGTTCGCATCTAAGATCACCACTTCGTCACGAACATCAACGATCACAACAGGAAAGTTCTGACCAGAACCATTACTCATATTTAATTGCATTCCCACTTCAGCAACCATATCGGCAGGGAAACGATCTTTGGGAAATTCCATCACCATGTCTTCCTGTTTTGGTCCGTATGCTTCTGCATTAGGGATATGGATGGTTTTTTTCTCACCAACTACCATTCCAGTAACACCATCATCAAAACCAGGAATCACCATTCCACTTCCTACTTCAAATTCCAATGGCTCGCGGCCTTCTGAAGAATCGAATGTAGAACCATCTGTAAGTTTGCCATGATAATGCACTTTTACAGTATCACCTTTTTTAACTTGTTGCATGTTTAATTTTTGTAATTGAAAAATGAGGAGCTCGGTTTACTTAAGGCGTTCCGATTTCCGGGGCAAAAGTACAATCCAAAAACAAAAAACAGGAAGTATTTTTAGTTAACTTTCCTGACTAAAGTGAGTTTAAATGAAGAAATCATTATTTGGCATCGCCTTTCTATTGTTAGTTTTAACGGCGTTTTCACAAAATTCAGGAAGTCATACTGTAAAAGCAATTACCCCTGCAGCATATCGTACAGAAGTCTATTTACCCCTTCTTAAGAATAAACGAGTAGGCGTTTTTGCCAATAACACAGCAACTATTGGTTCAAACCATTTGGTAGATACACTTCAGAAACTAGGTGTAAAAATTGTGATTGCATTCGGACCAGAACATGGTTTTCGCGGCAAAGCTGATGCAGGAGAGAAAGTAGATAATTATATCGATTCTGCCACTGGCATTCCTGTAATCTCATTGTATGGAAAAAAACGCAGGCCCTCTATTGAAGACCTAAAAAATGTGGATATACTGCTATTCGACATTCAAGATGTTGGCACACGTTATTATACCTACATTTCATCTCTTCAAGATTATATGGAAGCTGCATTTGAAAATAGCAAACCATTGATCATACTTGACCGCCCCAATCCAAATGGTTTTTTTGTAGACGGACCCGTACTCGATACCGCATATAAAAGTTATATCGGCATGCAACCTATTCCAATTGTTTATGGAATGACAATCGGCGAATATGCGATGATGATTGCAGGAGAGAAATGGTTAAATACAAAAGCAAATGAGAAATATGCCTATTATCAAAAAGCTACTAATTCAAAAGACACTGCATTTCATTTTCTGGTAATCAAATCTGCCAACTATACACATGAATCAAAATATATTTTACCCATCAAGCCCTCTCCCAACCTGCCTGATATGAGTTCGATATATTGGTATGGCAGCAACTGCTTTTTCGAAGGAACAGCTTTAAGTGAGGGCCGTGGAACGGATCATCCCTTCGCTATTTTCGGATCACCCCTACTTCCTAAAACATTGTATGCATTTACGCCCACCAGTAGAGATGGTGCCAAAGATCCTAAACAGAAGGATCAGCTTTGTTATGGATGGAACCTAGTCGGCAGCCAAGAGGCTGTACTAAAACAAATTAACAATCAAGTGCAGATCAAATATTTGATGCAGGCTTATCAGTTATTTCCGGACAAAGAAAATTTCTTCCTAAAAGCTAAATCAGGTAAGCCTACAGATTATTTCTTTAATAAATTGGCGGGTAATAAAGAATTGATGGAACAGTTAAAATCTGGTGCTACAGAATCTGAGATCAGAAAAAGCTGGGAGCCTAAACTCGCCGCATTTAAAGCAATCAGAAAGAAATATTTACTCTACAAAGATTTTGAATAGCGAGGATTATCTTCGCAGCATGAAAGCGGGTAATGAAATGAATGCAATGAAGAATTTGCGAATCGTATTTATGGGCACTCCTGATTTTGCAGTGGCTTCATTAGCTGCATTGGTTGATGCAGGATGCAATATCGTAGGAGTAATTACTGCGCCGGACAAACCTGCTGGTCGGGGAATGAAACTAACCGAAAGTGCTGTAAAAAAATATGCGGTTGAAAAAGGCTTATTCATTCTTCAGCCAGAAAAACTAAAGAACCCTGAATTTATCGAATCGCTTCAGGCATTAAAAGCCGATCTACAAATTGTAGTTGCTTTTCGAATGCTTCCAGTAATGGTCTGGGAAATGCCTCGATTGGGTACCGTAAATTTACACGGCTCATTATTACCTCAATATAGAGGAGCTGCTCCCATTCATTGGGCCGTGATTAATGGCGAAAAAGAAACAGGCGTTACCACATTTAAATTACAACATGCAATAGATACAGGAGATGTGTTACTTCAAAAGAGTTTCGAAATCGGACCAGATGAAACCACAGGAGAAGTACATGATCGCATGAAAGAAATAGGTGCTGCAGTTTTAGTTGAGACTGTTAAAGGCATTGCGGAAAATTCTTTGAAAGAGAAACAGCAATCGGCATTTGAGAATCAGTCCGAATTAAAACATGC
The DNA here is from genome assembly GCA_903821465.1 of uncultured Bacteroidota bacterium. GTDB lineage: Bacteria > Bacteroidota > Bacteroidia > Chitinophagales > Chitinophagaceae > Sediminibacterium. The sequence continues at coordinate 30,300 of CAIJLK010000136.1, forward strand.
ACCTAAACTTTTTACGGAGAACTGTCAGATCAACTTCAACCAATCGATCGATATCATTCACAATTTCATCAGGGGTTTATCGCCGTTCCCTGGTGCATTATCAAGATTAGATGATAAAATTCTAAAAGTATATCGTAGCAAAAAAGAACGAGCAACAGTCAATGAAAAAGCTGGCACAGTTCTAAGCGATGGAAAAACTTATTTAAAAATTGCTGCGTTAGATGGCTATATACATTTATTAGACCTTCAATTAGAAGGCAAGAAGCGAATGCTCACAGATGACTTTTTAAGAGGCTATCGTTTGGCAAATGCGCAACAATAAATTAATTAGCTAATAATTTCTTTAATTCCTGAGCCTCAACAACACCCTGTTTACGCCAAACTTCTTTTCCATTTTTATAAATGATAAAAACTGGCAATGCACTTACCTGATTGGCTTTCATGACATCGATATCATTTCCACCATCTACTTTCACTAACTCAAATTTCAATTGTTTATCTGCTTGTAGATCTTTTAAAATGGGTTCCATTTTCTTGCAAGGCGGACACCATTCTGCTCCAAAATCAATCAACACTGTAGCTGATTTCTTAGTAGAAGCCCAATAGGCATCAACACTTAATTGTGCAACTGTGCCAACAGATTCAACAGGTTTCCCTTCTAATTTCCAAGCATTTAAACCACCCTTTAAATTTGAAACATTTTTATATCCAACGCTTGCTAAATATTGTGCTGCATTTCCACTTCTCACACCAGAAGCACAATAAACTAATAAGGGTTTTGATTTATCAAGATATTTAATGCGATCTATAAACTGTTCTTGGTTATTCCAATCAGCTTGTAAGGAATTTTTCAAATGGGCGGACTGATATTCTCCCGCAGTTCTAACATCCAATAGTTGGTAAGTTCCACTATTCATGGCAGCTTCAAAAGCTTTGCTATCCAAAGCACCATTCTGTGCATCTGAATTACAAGAGTAACAAAAAGCAATTACAAAAAGAATAGCAACGATTTTTTTCATTATCAGCAATTATAAAGATTAATATTCTACGTAAGTAATGGTAACAATGAAGCGTTGATCATCCATCACTCCTAAGGCCGAAGCAGCGGCATTATTCATGCGAATTACTAAACCAGCAGCACCCTCGGTTTCGGGTAATGGACCCAATACTTTGGCGCATACACTTTTTTTATTGGCAGTGGTAATTCTTACGATGGTACCTGGAATAATTTCATTGATCAACACATAAAATTTTCGATCGCTCCAACCACTAATAGTTTTAAAGATTGATGCATCACCTGTAATAGCTTGATAGGCCCGATCCTTGACACGCATATAGTATGTATGTGCAAAAAATCCTTCGTCATTAGATCTTGGACGATAACTAAAATCACCTTCCGTCTGAACTAATGTAGGTGTAACTAAAGTGGGTTTTCTACTTGGAAAAGTTGTACCCGAACTGGATGAATTATTTGGCGTTGTTCTAGCTGTATTATTCGCCTCTGTTGGATTATTCGTTTTTACAACAGGCAACAATACCGGTGGCTTCGGAACAGGAACTGGTACCGGTTTGAATTCGCCTTTAATTTCTTTTGGTCCGAATTTAGCCGCATCATACACATTCGGATTAGGAATGGTATCATAGGCAATGGCCTGATAAGCAGCTGTTGAGAAACTAGCCCTTTTATTATTGATAAACCCAATAACCAATGGTTTACTATCCACCACAATTTCATCTGGCAGATTATTCCAATTTTTAAGTGAGTCGATATTGATCTTATAATAGCGTATCGCAATATTAACTAAGGTCTCACCTGCTTTGAAAATATGGTACACGGGTTGAAACTTGCCATAGACATTTCTTTGATAAAAATTATCTCTAGTGAGGGGTATTCTAACTTCTTCGCCCTTTCTTAGTTCAAAAGTGGTAGGCACATTATTGGATTTAGCTAAAACGCTAAGGGGAACATTATATTGGTCGGATAAGCTACTGAGCGACTGCGGCCCGGTCATGATCTTGGCTGCATAAAGGTTGGTTCCAGTACCCGGCACGACCAAGCGGTCCTGTGCTGCAGCAGCAAGGGCATAGAAACTAATGATAAACCAACCGATATACTTCATACAACCAATTACTTACTTATAAACGTAAAATTACTCTTTTAGTATACGCCACTCAGCAGGATAATAATTATTGATTCGATTTGGCAATAGTTTAGCCCATCCTAGGGCTAGACCGCCATAGCGCATTAAATTCCATCCTTTCTGCCCTTCTACACTGAATTCCTTCCTTTTCAGATATAATAATGCATTTGCCAGATCCAGATCAACAGATGAAAATCCACCTAAAAACCAGTTACTGACAGCCAATTCATGCGATGGAACAATGTCTTTTCCCTTCATGCTTGCCACTTCAATTCCGGCTTTCTTTATATACAAATGGCTTGCCAGAATTCCCAAATCGCCCATCCATTGTTGCTCAATTGCCCTAATTGCTTCATTTTGATTGAAGAAAACCAGGTTTTCGGGAAGCAATATAGCCGATTGCAACTGTTGTTCTTGCGCTTTAGAAGTTAACTGCAAGGTTTTGAACTTCCATTTTGTAGTAATCCCGCTGGTTTTTTTTCGAAAACAAGCCAGAAAAAATCCTTCCCCCCTAACTTGATCCGGATAAAACCGGTAACCTGCTGCTTGGTGAATGGGAGAAGAACTTTCAACAATCCCCCATTCATCCACTGTTTTTATAGGAAGTGATTCCATTTCCATTTCATCCATTAACCAATCACAAATAGCTTCATCTTCTGCAGGAGAATAGGAACAAGTGGAATAAATCAAGATTCCATTTTCTTTTAAGGAAGGTAGGGCATCTGCTAAAATTCTTTGTTGACGCTGACTGCAAAGTGCCACATTGGCCTCGCTCCATTCCTCAATTGCAGTTGGATCTTTTCTAAATAAGCCACTTCCACTACAAGGCGCATCGATCATCAACAGATCAAAAAACTCAGGGAGCGATTGAAAATGCGATGGATCGTTATTCGTTACCAACAAATTTCCAGTTCCCCATTTACTGCAATTCTCTACTAAAATACTCGCCCTATTTTTTATTACTTCATTAGCTATAACTAGTCCGTCTTTAAAATAAGCGGACAGCAAGGTAGATTTACCTCCCGGTGCCGCACAGAGGTCCAACACTTTCTTACCAGCTGTTTCAGGAATGGTTTGTGAGATCGCTTGCCATAGGAACATGCTACTTGCTTCTTGAACATAGTAAGCACCGGCATGTAAGAAAGGATCAAATGTGAAAAACGGACGTTCTTTTAAATATCTGCCACTGTCACACCAACCAACCTTATCAGCGATAGGAAGATAGGATTCATCAAAGGGTTTAGCGGGATTTAATCGAATAGAAACAATCTGTTCTCCAGATGCATGCACAGCTTCAAAAGCTTCCTGTTGAAATCCGGATACGTTTTGTAAAGATTGAATCAATGCCGAAGGAACTGCCAATAGATATTTTTTTCAAATATACGCAATCAAGAATCAGGCTGCATCTAAAATGAGACCTCCTAGAAACTGATCGAAAAATGCTGTTTAACTTTATTTTCTTTTCGAAAAAATACGAGTCCTATAAAAAACAGATCAATCGTAACCCTTACTTGCGGATGTTGTTGAATATAGTTCCAAGCACGCTCCATCTCTTCGCTCCAATGAATATCATCAAAAATCAAGATCGATTCTTCTGTGGTCTTAATAAGCAATTGTTCGAAGTATTGAATAGTGGGCTCATATCGATGATTACCATCCACAAAAACCAGATCAAGTTTATTTTCTGTTGCAAGGTATAGCGGAAGTGTATCATCAAAATTCCCCACTATTACAACAATATTTTTCAATGCTAGTTTTTCGAAATTCGATTCAGCAACTGCTGCAATTTCAGAAGCTCCCTCCATGGAATATACTGTTGCTTTTTCATTAGCAGCTGCCATGTAGGAAGTTGTAATACCCAGTGAAGTTCCTAATTCCAAAATCTTTTCGGGGTGGTAGTGGTTGACAATTCTAAAAATCAGCTGACTAAATTTCTTTGGCTTAAGAGATGACTTTGCAATTTCATGGATCGATCGCTGATTCGTTTTTCTTAGTCTTGATCCTGCACCAAAATCTTCGATCTGTAATACACGCTGATCTTGCAGCATGTTTTTCCTACAGGCTTCAATAGCTTCATAAGCATAAAAAAATCTCTTATCTAATAAAACCTTTCTGATAAAATCGTAGACAAAGGGAGAATGCACACCATGGCCCTTTCCGTTGGATGACTTGATCTTGTATTGTATGAATTTGGATAATAATGTAAAGTGACCGTACATGTTAAATTGCTGATGCAGCTGTGTTTTTTTTAAGAAGCCAAAGTAACGCATAAATGCCTGTAATTAGGCTGATATAGAATAACAAGGAACTAACGAATGACCAACTATCTAATTGTAGATTCCATCCCTGACGTGTAATAGAATGTACCAGTAGCAGCCAGATTACAAACCCCACCGACCATGTTCTCAAGATGCTATTCTTTAAAAAAAGAAAAGGCAATACAATAATCAATCCCATTTCAAACAAACCAGAACCGAAATAATCCAACTTATTTGCTGGCATATTTAATAGTTTGCGCAGCTGATATAATCCTATTAATTGTCTGATCAAATAAAATGCATAAATGATTAGCGAAAACTGTACGGCAGCTCTTAGATGCAATAGAATGTGACGAAAGGAACTAGGGCCTAATAGAATTAAGATCATCAGTAAAGGAAAAAAAAACAGATACGCCCAGGAGATTATTGCATACATAAATTAACAGGCTTTGATTTTTTTCCAAACCTGAAAATGGAAGGGATAAGCATGTTTAGCATCTACCTCAAAGGATTCTTCTGAAAATAATTTCCATTCATTGCCAAGCACAGGAAAAAAACTATCAGCTTCCAAAACAGTATCAACCCTTGTTAGATAAACTATATCAGCTAGCGGCAAGGTTTGTGAATAGATCTCTGCACCACCAATTACATACACTTCTTTATAGTCAAGGCTGGCAGCTAGCTGGAATGCAGCATCAATGCTATTTGCAACCGTCACGTCTTCTGCCTTCCAATCTTTTTGTCTACTTACAACAATATTCAATCTGCCATTCAATGCTTTACCAGAGAGCGACTCGAAGGTTTTTCTTCCCATCACTACCGGCATGGCCCATGTGGTATTTTTAAAGAAGCGCATATCTTTTGGTAAATGCCAAAGTAATTGATTGTCTTTTCCAATGGCATTATTTTTTGATGCAGCAACAACAAGGCTTATGATCATCCTGAGTATATAAGAATTAATAAATGAATCTAAATAGCAACCGGTGCCTTAATGGGCGGATGGTGCTGATAATTTTCCAATTCAAAATCTTCAAACTGAAAACCGAAAATGTCTTTTACAGCTGGATTAATTTTCATGGTAGGTAATGGAAATGGTTCCCTGCTTAAAAGTAATACTGCCTGTTCCATATGATTATTGTACAAATGCACATCTCCGAAACTATGTATAAAATCACCATACTCTAAATCACATACCTGGGCAATCATCATAGTTAATAAAGCATAGGAAGCAATATTAAAAGGCACCCCTAAAAATGAATCAGCACTTCGCTGGTATAACTGACAGCTCAATTTACCATCCACTACATAAAACTGGAACAAACAATGACAAGGCATCAGTGCCATTTTTGGCAATTCCGCTACATTCCAGGCACTCACGATCATCCTTCTGCTATCCGGACTGTTTTTGATCTGATGGATCAAATCCTTTATTTGGTCAACCACTATCCCATCTGCTCCCTGCCAAGAACGCCATTGTTTCCCGTAAACCGGACCTAAGTCGCCATTCGCATCTGCCCATTCATCCCAAATACTTACTTTATGCTCATTCAGATATTTAACATTGGTATCTCCATTTAGAAACCAGAGTAATTCATACACGATACTTTTCAAGTGCAACTTTTTGCTGGTTACCATGGGAAAACCTTTTTGCAAATCGAATCGCATCTGATATCCAAAACAGCTCTTTGTTCCTGTTCCTGTTCGGTCGGTTTTAATGGCCCCATTGTCCATTATATACTGAAGTAACTGCTGATATTGTTGCATGGATGCAAGTTAGGATATCTGTCGATAAGCGCATATACCAATAAGGGTTTGGGGATTCTCTGTTAATTAAAACGGTTTCAGGGAAGGGCAGTTCCATCAAATTAGTGCAAAGTTTAATAGGAATACCCTAACTTTAAAAATGCAAAAAAGCTAGAGATACCCCCATGAAATTGTAAAAATCTAGTCAGGGCAACTTAGTTTAAACCAGCATTAATTTCCATTATGAAAATTTTAATTGCAGACGACCATACGATTGTTAGAGAAGGATTAAAAAGAATTTTACTAGAAGCTTTCCCATTTTGTGAGATCACTGATGTTTGCGATGGGGCGGACTTATTAAAAAAAGCCTTGCACGACAAATGGGATATTATTATTTCTGACATTACTATGCCCGGTCAATCTGGGATTGAAGTAATGAAGCAGATCAAAGAATTTGCTCCCAATATACCAGTGTTGATGTTAAGCATGCACGCCCCTGAACAATATGCAGTTAGAGCCATCAAAGCTGGAGCGTCTGGATACTTGACTAAAGAAAGTGCTCCATTTGAATTGGTTAATGCAGTTGAAAAAATATTAGGTGGCAGAAAATATATTACGGCACAGGTAGCGGAGGTATTGGCTGAATCGATTGAGCAAAATATCGATAAACCACCTCATGAAATCTTATCCGACAGAGAATTCGAAGTGTTGAAGCTGATTGCACAGGGACAATCCATTTCAAAAATTGGCGAGATCCTAAGCCTTAGTGTCAATACAATTAGTACCTATCGCACTAGAATCATGGAAAAATTGAATATTCATAACAATGCTGATTTGGTAAAATATAGTATGAAAAATAATTTGATCTAAATAGTATTCTTATTTAAAATAATTGGCCCGCTACCTAGAAAGTAGCGGGCTTTTTCTTGCGAATTGCTGTAGTAATTAGACTACATCTTCTAGCTTGTACACTGCATAAAAATGCAGTCTTCTACTACATATTTGTCATTGCACTTTTTAGACCTTGCTCTTGTAAATAAAGGTCATTATGCAATACCCCTACAGCTTAGACAGTACATTAGCAGTACTCATACAAGCCAACCTACAATTCATCATAAGTACAGATTTATTCGGCAATATCAACTATTGCAACAATAAGTCCGCCGAGCAATTAAAACTCGAAAATGTACTACAACAGAGCGATCAAAAGCTGTTGCAGCTATTATCTGAGTCTGACAAACTCAATTACCGTAGAACTGTACAGAAATGTCTGGAAGATATTTCACAATCTCAAACTGTTTGTTTTCATTCATTGGGAGAAATGGATTTCAAATTCGGCATTCAATTCATCGTATCTGTCATTTCAGACGAAACATTCAACGCCATTGGTTTTCTATTGATTGGTCAGGAACTTACTAAACCTGTAGATCATCCTGTTGAGCTAATTAAGAATGATTCGCTTCCTTATGAAGACCTTAAAACCTTGCTTGGCAATAAGCAGATAATGGTGTGGATGTTAGATAAAAATCAAAAATGTAAATATGCCAATGAGAGTATTTATACAAGATTTAATTCTAGTCCCATGCAGGAAATGGGCAAGTCTTTTTTAAATAGATTTCGTTTAAATGCATTGCCAGAAACCTTCACTGCTTTTGAAAAATCGCTCAGTGAAAAAAAGGAGTTTTCTCTTGAAATAAATTCTCAAACTATCGCAGATCAGCAATTATGGTTACAGATCATTGGAATTCCAAGGATCAATAATAATGGTTTTTTTGAAGGCTTTATTTTATACGGTACAGACATCTCAGTGATACATGATGCTGCGCATTCAATGAAAAAACAAACTGAGTTAATTAGTATATTAAATAAGGAATACGCAAAATTCAAAAGACTAGCGAGTATTTCAAATCAGGGGATCCTAATCACCAATACGATCAATCATATTACCTGGATGAATGATGCAGTGACCAATTTAATGGGTTATAGTTACAAAGAAGCGGTTGGCAAACAAGATTTCCAATTATTCTGTGGTAACGATACCAGTTCAGTGGATATTAGTTATATCAAAAGTAGCGTCTGCGATATTTCTAGTCTGCATAAAGAAATGTTGCTCTACAAGAAATCTGGACAAAAATTGTGGATCGAGCTGATAAAAGAACCAATTTATGATGAGAACAATAAATTTTGTGGATTCTTTATTATCCTGAACGACATCCAAATCAAAAAAATATCTGAGAAAGAAATTGCACAACAAATTCTTTCTTTGAAGAGAATGTCATTTATCGCATCGCATGAAATAAGGCATGAGTTCACGAAGATCATGCAAGTAACACAAACCATACAATTACAAGAACCAGATATCGCAGTCTATCAGAAATTATTAGGCGAGATCGAGAAATCAACAGAAAGGGTTAATAAAGCCATTTTCGAATTGAACGATCAGATCAATTTTGCAACTTCTAACACCCTTTCTCTTGATGCATTCCTGAACCAAGAAATTGAAGAGATCTTATTGATCGATGACGATAAACTGGTGAATGAAATGAATCGGATGCTGATAAAATCTGTACACCCCGATATTGAAGTAAAACTGTTTACAGATGTGGATTATGCACTATCGCATATTATCTCAAATCCAGAGACCAAGAGAAAGATATTTGTGGACCTCAACTTCCCGCAAAAATCTGGTTGGTTCTTCCTTGACGAGTACAAAAAAATTGGTCAGCCTTGGTCGGTCGTTGTTCTTACTTCCTCACTTGAACAAGAAGATATTGAATATTCTAAACAATACGAATTCATTACACACTACATGACTAAGCCTTTGAATGTAGAACAGTTAAAACAATTAAAAATTCTGTCTGCCAGTAGGCATCAAATAGCTTGACCAGATTTCCGGCCCAAGTAAAACAAGAAAGCCCCGTCACGAGTATTCGTAAACGGGGCCTTCTTGTTTTTTATAGAATAGGATATTATCCCTTTCTTCTGATCAATTCTTTTTTAATTAAACCTAATTCACGACCAGTTTGTCCGCTTACACTGCTATTCTCCTGTGCACGGCGCATCAGATATGGAATAACATCTCTAATTGGTCCGAATGGCAAGTACTTGCTAACACTAAATCCTTCCTTTGCAAGATTGAAACTAATATTATCACTCATACCATAGAGCTGAGAAAAATGTAGGTGTTTGTGATTCAGGGGTAGTCCCTTTTCCTTTAATAAATTAGCCGCTACCAAATTACTATCCTCATTATGGGATGCCACAATGCAGGATATAGTATCAATATTTTCAATACAGTAACGAACCGAATCGTTGTAGTCTTTATCACAGGCAGCTTTATCTACATGAATCGGCGATTCATATCCTTTTTGATAAGCACGTTCTCTTTCTTTCTCCATATATGCTCCACGAACCAATTTCATACCCAAAATAAACCCTTGTTGTTTTGCAATTTTATAAGAGATATCAAGAAAGTGTAAACGGTCGTGACGATACAATTGAATGGTATTATACACCACTGCTTTTTCTTTATTGAAGATCTCCATCATTTCCATGGTTAATCTATCAACCGGATCTTGCATCCAACTTTCTTCCGCATCAATTAATACACCAATATTTTTTTCTGCAGCAGCTTCGCAAATAATATACATTCTTTCACGTACACGATCCCATTCTGCGATCTCTGCTTCATGATCATGTATCCCACTTCTTAAACGAGGTGCTTCATTCAGCGTTTCTAATAACCCATTTCTTGCTAAACCAGTTACTTTAATACTCATGAATGGAATATTCTTTTGAGTAGAAGCATAATTAATTACTCGAATAAACTCATCCGTTGCAAAATCAAAATTATTTTCTCCTTCTTTTCCCTCAACTCCATAATCAAGAATTACTTGAACGCCATACTTTCCCAAAGTTTCGCATACAGGAGCCGTTTCTTCTAATGTTTCACCACCTACAAACTGTTTGAAAATGGTTTTACGGATAATCCCGTCAATCGGAAGACCCGTCTTCATTAAAAATGGGGTAAGCCGGGTGCCTAACTGTACAAAAAGTTGGAAGCCCATTGTTCTGAAAAGGAATCTGGCACCTTTCAGGTCTTTCGTTGCCTTATATGCAAAGGCATTTTCGGTATTTTCAAAGGAGATATTCATTGCTAACAGATGTTCGTTACGCAAATATCGTACACAATAGTTAAGTAAAAAAGGAATTTTATGAATGGTTAGGATTAATTTTTAAATAATAGATAAAACCTGACCTTCGTATATGCAAATTTCAAAAATCGAGGTCTATAAATACTCAATCCCAATGGTACCTTTTGTTATTGCAACAGGTACTATGCATTATGCACAGAATTTATTAGTAAGAATTCATACTGATAACGGCATTATTGGTATTGGTGAATCTTCCGCATTTCCGATGATCGCCGGAGAAACACAGGCAACCTGTTATGAAATGGCAAAGGACTTTGCAGCTTTATGGAAGCAGAAAGACCCCCTTCAAATTGAAGCACGCATGCAGGAATTAGATCTATTCACTGCCGGCAATTATACTGCCAAGAGTGCATTTGATCTTGCGTTATACGATATAGCTGCAAAGCATGCAAACATGCCGCTTTACCGTTTTCTAGGAGGCGAAATAAAACGCATAGAAAGCGACTTGACAATGGGCATAGCTAGTCCAGATAAGATGGCCGCTACAGCCCTTGAGTTCAAAGAGAAAGGAGTAAATATCATCAAAGTAAAGCTTGGGAAAAATGCCCAGGAAGATATCATGCGCATCAAAAAAATCAGAGAAGCCATTGGATATACTATTGAGTTGAGAATCGATGCTAATCAAGGTTGGAGTTATGATGATGCAGTGTTTGCCTTAACTGAATTAGGCAAATATGAGATCTCATTTTGTGAACAACCGATGAGAAAATGGAACGATGAAATGCTTCCTCAATTAATGGCCCTCTCACCTATTCCCATAATGGCCGATGAAAGCGTTTTTACGCATCACGATGCTGAAAGATTAATTCGCAACAAGGCATGCCATTTTATTAATATCAAATTTGCAAAAAGTGGGGGTATCTGCGAAGCCACTAAGATCAACAAGGTTGCACAGGATAATGGCATTTTTTGTATGTTAGGTGGAATGCTTGAAACCAGACTTGCCATAACAGCAAACGTGCATTTCGCATTTGCAAATAACAATATAAAATTTTTCGATTTAGATACTTGCTTAGTAGGGCATTTAGTGGATCCTGTAATTGGGGGTGCAACCTATCAGGGTATGGAGCTTATATTGACTGATGCCCCTGGAATTGGTGCCGACGTTGACCCAGAATACCTTAAAAAGCTGGAACAAGCCGTTATTTAATAATGCCCCTGTATCTTTGTGGAAACAAAAATAGAATTTGATGATAGAAGGAAAAAAAGCAGCAGAAAGTTTTACCATAATGAATGAACTGGTTCTACCCAATGATACCAATACTTTTGCCAATTTAATGGGGGGACGACTAATGTATTGGATGGATATCGCTGCAGGCATTGCCGCCGGCAAACATTGCAATACACCTAGCATGACCGTTTCTGTTGATAATATTAGTTTCAAAAACCCTATCAAAATCGGGAACGTAGTGCATATTGAAGCTTTTGTTTGCAGGGCTTTCAATACCTCAATGGAGATCTATTTAAAAGTTTGGGGAGAGGACCTTTTACACCAATACAAATATGAAAGCAACGAAGCTTTCTTCACATTTGTAGCGCTCGATCCCAATGGCAAACCAAGATTGGTACCTCCGGTGATCCCAGAAACTGAAACTGAAATAAAATTATTCGATGGTTCGTTGAGAAGAAGACAATTGAGATTGATCTTATCAGGAAAGATGAAACCTGATGAAGCCAGTGAATTAAAAGCGTTCTTTATGAAATAATAAAAATTGTCCCATCGAACACGCGGTGGGACAATTTTTATTTGTCCAGCATATTCATTAAATGATGCTTACTCTTATGCATAAATTCTTTGCTCTGCTCAATGGCATTCATCACCTCTTCTAGAATTTCCTCTACTGGTTTTGTATAATCTATTACCATTGGCTCTTTAAAGCGGACAGAGAGACTAGCACCACGTTTCTTGAATGAGAGCCCAGTTTTACTAAAAGCCCTCCAAAAACCATTAATCACAACAGGCACCACAATGGGATGATTGTTTTTGATGATATGCGCTGTTCCTTTTCTACCCGGTGCAAAAGGTTTTGTGGTACCCTGTGGGAAAGTAATGACCCAGCTATTATTCAATGCCTCATCAATTTTTTGGGTGTCAGATTCTTCCCTTGATCTTTGCACTTCCTGACCATCTGCCCTCCAAGTTCTTTTAATAGTAAGCGCTCCAGCTAATTTGAAAAGTCTACTAATAAAACTACCATTCATGGTTTCTTCAGCAGCTACAAAATAGACATTCGTAAATGGGTTGATTAAATAATATGGGATCCCTAGTCTATTCTGTTTGCGCCATTTGACAGCGCAGAAAATATGTAAAAAAGTAATCACATCTGCAAAATAGGTTTGGTGATTACTTACAAAAAGTACATTTTTTTTAGGAAGGGTTTTCAAATGCTCGGTACCCTCAATACGAATACTGTTTATAAGAGCCAGACCTGGATAAGAAGCCGCTCCTACAATTGCATATACAAAGGAACGTGTAAGTTTTATGCGTTTTAGTTTTTCAACTAAGTTCATGTGTCTATTATTGATTTTTGTTACATGTAATTCGCCAGTTGTCATTTTACATGACATTAAAATTTATTCTAGCTCATTTCATAGACCTGTTTTTAGCATTTCCTGCAAAATAAGAAATGTAACCAAAATGTTGACTGTAAAATTAAAAATAGGTGTTTTGTATCAGCCGCTAATTATATTTTTGCATTGCTAAAAACTTAAAATGCAATTAAACACGGTAATTTTTGATATAGATGGACTTTTAATTGATAGTGAACCACTATGGAATCAGGCGGCAGAAGAAGTACTCAGAGATTATGGTGTAAACCTTACAGAAGAGCAATATAAAACCACCACCGGTCTAAGAACCAAGGAATTTGTGCATTGGTGGTTTAATTATTATCAAATAGGCGATTCAGAACATGCAAGGGCTGAGAAAAAAATTGTACGCTCAGTTTTACAAAAAATTGAACACCATGCTCAAATTATGCCCGGACTTGCCTATATCTTCGATTTCTTCCATAAGAAAGAATTTAAAATAGGCTTAGCTACCTCCTCTCCACAAGAATTGATCGACCTGGTTGTTAGAATGACTGGCATTAAGGATTACCTGCATGCAACAGCTTCTGCGGAGGACCTCACCTATGGCAAACCCCATCCGCAAGTATATTTAAACTGCGCAGAAAAAATGGATGCTGCTGCTACATCATGCATCTGCTTTGAAGACTCTTTTAACGGTATGATTGCGGCAAAAGCGGCAAGGATGAAATGTGTGGTGGTTCCTCACTATTCTCAATTAAAAGATGAAAAATGGGGCGCGGCGGATTTGAAACTTTCTTCTCTTCAAAATTTCGGGGAACTACATTTTAATATCGTAAACCAGTAGGAAGAAGAAAGTGAAGAGATAAAAGATAAAAGATAAAAGTGAAGAGTGAAGAGTGGA
>CAIJLK010000137.1 GCA_903821465.1 uncultured Bacteroidota bacterium
AAATAGGTATGCGTAGAAAAAGAATTCAATATTATTAAAGATATTATAGATCCAGTAGTTCTTATTGCCAATATTATAAAGACGAGCAAGAAAGCCGATAGATTCAACGATAACAGTAAGCAACAAAAATGGTATAAAATATACCATTTTTGTTGCCTTAAGATCTTTATATAAAAAAGTAGCTAACAAGAGGCCTATGACCTCAATGTAGAAGAAAATCGGCATTAGGGGACGGTTTATTTAAACTACTACGGCCAAATGTTTCCGTGGTTCATGTAATCTGCATTGTCATCGAATACTACTAAGCCAAAACCACGTCTGGTATCTCTACTACTTGATTTAAGTACACCACGACCAAAAAGAACTGTTGTTCTTCCGATATCTGCTGGGTCTATAGCAGTTTTTGCGTCATAAACAGCTAAGTAAACATTTACATAGTCTGATTTACCTTTTGCTTGCAATGTTGCTAAATAGGCTTGTAAATCAGTAATTTTAAAACTTACATATTCAGTGGCACCTGATCCAACCTTAGATTTATATGTATTAGACATCTCTTCGGCATCAGAACGGGTGATTTTACCATTAATAAAGTCACCAGCTATATTTTTAATAACTGCTGCATCCGTTGGTGTGGTTGCAACAACAGCATCCTGCTGCTTTGTACAAGACACTATCAAAATCGAAAGTCCTAGGACCATCGCCAGATTGCTTAATAAGGATAATTTTTTCATAATCTTACATTTGAATTGAGAACTAAGTTAATATCTAAGAAAGACATAAAACGGACAAAAAAGTACTCTTATTTCAGCTAAACTAACAAATAATTGAAAATCAGTCGATTATATTTTTTCTTGTTTTATAAATTCGGTGTTTTCACGGTAGCAAAACATTGATTTATACTACAAAAAAACCTGTTTTTAGCGGATCGAAAATAAAACGGATTCATCTTAAAGTGTAAAACACCGGTCAAAATTGGGTGTTTTCACTGTAAAATCTAACATAACAAGCCCTATTTTTGATTTTGTATAAACTAACGGTATCCCCCCCTAAATGGACTTGAAATGAATTCTATTTTTTTTGGTAATCATTATCATGCAGATGAAAAAGCCCGTTTGTTAGAAACGGTTTTCAAAAGTCTTGATGGATTGGTGTTTGTCTTTGACCTTAAAGAGCAGAAAATCATTATCAGAAACCCTGCGTTGGATCAAATATTGGGATTTAATCAACTTTCGAAGGAATATATTGAAACAGAAGATTTAAAGGCAATTGTACATCCCGAGGATCAGGAATTACTTTTTGATTCTTTTCAGGAAATAAAAAAGCGGAAGCCTAAGGAAAAATTAACAAACGAAATTCGTTTTAAAAATACAAGTGGTACTTACACTCACTATCAAACAGTTATTTCTGATTTCAAAAAACAAGGCGAGGAAGTTGAACAAGTATTGTGTATTGCACAAGACATGTCAGAAAAAATAAAGTACGAAATACATAAGCAGCGAAGCATTAATACGCTAAAAGAATTGTCATTCATCACTTCTCACGAATTGCGTCATGAATATGCGAAAATTCAGTCCATCATTCAATTGATCGACAACCAATTCATTGATGAGAAAGAACGCCAGATCCTTTTGCTTGAAGCCAAACAATCTATCCAGATCATCAATAGTACTATCTTCAAAATCAATCACAAACTTTCTTTTAATCAAAATGATTCCTTTTTTGAAAGCAGTGGGGTTGTAGCTAAATACAAAAAAATATTATTGGTTGATGATGATGCGTTGACCAATATGCTGAATAAAAAAATTATTCAGGTAGCTATCAAAGACATGCCAATTGAAATATTTACCAATACTGAGGATCCGCTGAAATACTTACAGATGCACGACACAGCAGGCGAGTATTTAATTTTTCTGGATATTAATTTTCCGGAAAAAAACGGATGGGATTTCTTAGACACTTATGCAAATTTTGAAAACAAATCAAAGGTCATCATGCTCTCTTCCTCCATTGATAATGTAGATAGAGATCGTGCGCGCAGTTATGATTTTGTGATTGACTACATCACCAAACCCTTATCGATAGATTTTGTGGAAAGCATTTTGAAAGCTTAATTACTTCGTTGCTTGTTGTAATCGAATGTATTTTTGAATGCTGGTATAATTCATGATGGCTATTACGATCAATAGCAGAAGAGCTGCGGCGATGGTATAGATAGAGATCATAGGGTTTAGTATAATTTGCTTATCTAGTAACCAACTATATAAATAATATTGTGCCGAAGCAATTAGGATTAACCCTGCTAAAATGATGAAAATATTTGCAGGAAAAAAACGACGCATTAAAAATTTTCCCAAGTTTTTAGGAGAATTTCCTAATAAAATTAATAGCGCAATTTCTTCCTTGCAAGATGCAATAGTTAGCTGTATAAATAGACTGAAGATCAACAATGCAAAGGATAACATTAATAATCCAGTAATGCCAGAGATAGTTACCACAAAATCAACAATTTGCCGATACTTACTAAACCTTGTCTTATCGGCATCTGTTAGGAGACTTTCTTTTTTCAAATAATTAGTCAGTTCCGGATTACCCGGATCTTTAGTTTTTATAACTACCCTAGATGGTTGTTGTTTGATAGTTTGTTGTACGAATCTGCCATTGGCCCAATCCATAAAACTTTGTGGTACCAGCATCGAAGAAATTCTATTGCTAAAGCCAACAACTCTTCCATTCATGCTTATAGTCTGGCCAGTTCCTTGCAAGGTTACTTTGAAAGAAACTATTTTAACTACCTGCGGTGTAAGCTGTGGTAGATTTTGTGAAAAGGAATATTGAAAATTATAAAAGTCCAAGAACTGATTCGGAACGATGATTGGCAGATAGGAAGCATGCTCATCCCAGTGCCAATCCTTCGTATTCACATCAATAAATTCTTCCGGTACACTTTCAAAAGCAATATCTGTATAAAATGGAAAGCGTTCACTATTGCTTTGTATTGAAGCTTTAAACCTAGATGCAGTAAGGGTTCCGATTGATTCTATAAATGGTTGTTTCTTTAAATCGTTCAACTCTGTTTCTGACAAGCTACTCGCGCCTACATTTTGATCTGTCAGTGCCTTGTTTACAACCAAAAAATTCGCGATACTATCTTGGTTGTTTTTACCGTGGAGAAGTTCATAATAATTCGATTGCAATTGCACAGCAGAAAGTAATAGTAAAATGGCAACAGATAAACCAATCAAAGCCATTGCAAATTTTGCCTGGCCCGCAGAATTTTTGATCAGTTTTTTTAGCAATTGCTCTAGCATCTTTTGGAAGATTTATAATACGAGTTCTCTGTTATAGTTAAAGTATTTATCTTGATCGAGCCCCATAATAATCATCCCCGCATTTCTTTGTTTACAGGAAGTATTAATGAGTGCCGTACAATTCACTATATTTTTTTGATCTAAATGGCTAAATGGTTCATCGAGTATCAGCCATTCAAATGGCTGCATCAGTGCTCGAAGAATTGCGATACGTTGTTGTTCGCCAAAACTGCAAAAACGGATCTTCCGATCAAGTATGGAACTGAGACCCAATTGAGCAGCCATTTCATTTATTAATTCAGGTGTTGAGAAATCTGGAGTTAGCAATCTTTTGATTTCAATATTTTCTCTAGCAGATAAGTCGGGAAATAAACGCAGATCTTGAAATGCAATGCTTACATGCATTCTTCTTAATGCTGCAAGGCTATCATCATCCATATTTTTTAGAACATCCAAATCATAAAGAATACTACCCGTGTAATCGGTTCTTACCCGATACAATAAATGAGTAAGTGTAGTTTTTCCGGTACCACTTGGAGCTTCAATTTTTATGAATTCCGATTGTTCAAAACTGAGCGACTGATCCCAAATAGCCGAACTTCTCCTTCCGATGGTATCTTTTAGGGAGAACGGAATTAAATGATCCAGTTCAAGCTTCATAGTAATGGAATGATTGAATTAATTGGTTCTAATGATTGCAGGTACGCCACTTGGAAACATTCTATCATCCAATTCAGCCTCTTTTTTCGAGGCCATTCGCATATCAACAGCAATATCTGTAAACAAGCTAGTAAGTGTTGCTAGACTATTTTGTTTTTCATTATTGAGTCTTATTTCAAACTTTCCCTTTAAGGTTGATCCATCAAAATTTTCGGAACTCATGATCATGTCCTTGAAAGTTTCTTTTGCGGAAAGCAATGATTTTTTATAATCCCCATCATTACCACCTAAAAATCCTTTGATAGTATTAGCAATATCAAAATAGGCAATGGTAGATTTACCTCTAAACATATTCAATGCATCATTGCTGATTACTGCTTTGCTTTTATTTGAAATATATTGTGCATAGGTTAATGAGTCGCTCGCAATAATTAAATTCTTATCATTGGCATTTACATACATACCAAAGAAACTCAATAATTTTCCCGCATGATATGTGTTGCCATTTTTTGAGAAATACCCCATTTCAACAGCCTTGTTCATGATCTTGGCAAAAGCAACAGGGTCGCCCACTGGCGCATTAAGGATCATTTTGCCCAATGGCTTTCTTTCAAAAATTACGGTAGAATCGTTTTTTACTTTTAGATCCTTTGAAGGCAGACCTAGGTCAGAAACAACTACTGCAATATCGCCCTTCAATGTTTTATATAGATCCTGACTTGTAAAGCCGGTTTTTTCCATGAAATTGTTGACAAGTCCCTCCACTTCCAATTGCTTTAATACCCCTCCAAATATTTCTGGATTAAAGGAAGCCATCATGATCAGATTGATATTTTCTGATGGGTAATTTTCGATCAGTGAAAGATTTACAGTTGGTCCCGCATATTTTTTTAAGATACTGCTTACAAAAGGGTTGGTATAAGTTGTTGCAGTTGCTACGATTTTCCCTTCTTCAAAACTTAAGGTAGATGCGATATAATTGTCTTTCACTAACTCTTCCAGTTTAGGAAGTTGCAGAGGCATGGCGCCTAGTATACTTAAATAACGATTCGTGCTGCTAAATGCATAGCCGTCTGACTTGGTCTTGAACATATTTCCAAAAGCCTCTACACTTGCTAATGATTCAGATTCTTTCTGTGTAAAATACTTGTTTACTTCTGCCTTCAATTCTTTTTCCATATTTGCTTTTTCTGGAACAATGAATTTCATAGCAATAGAATCATAATAAGGTTTCACTGTGCTGTGAATAAGGCTGCCGATCACATTACCCTCATTCCAAGAGATCATTGATTCGTTATTGATCAGAATAAAAGAATAGTTTTTTTCTTTTTGTACCGACTTTTTTTGTAGCGCGGGTTGTTTCTTTAAAAATGCTTCAAACTTAGTTGCATTAGAAATACCTCCCATTAAATTCAAGACAGTAGAATTGGCTTGTTGTTCTTCACCAGCCTGTAGACTGAAGAAGTAAATCTTATCGTTCCAGTTAATGCCAGCTGCGTCACTGATCTCGTTAAATTTGGCCTTATCGTTACTGTCAACCCCACCTCTTTTAAAGAGACGGTTGATCAGTGTATCCATATTAATACCAGACTTCTCTAATTTGTCGTGTAAACTTTTTGGGTCCACCGCCAAGACGGCTGTTATGTCTTTCGGAATATATTTTGCTTCTTTAGGTGCATGATTACTACAGGCAGTGAATAGTGCTGCCATGATTAGTACAGACAAGAAAGAACGAAGATTTGCTTGCATAGGTTTGATTTGAACTTGTTATACTGCTAAGTTACAGTTTCAAGTTAAATGCTTGCCGGCAAAGGTATCTACTTCAAAATGGACTGATAAACGGCTTCCTGAATGGTTGGCCGAATATTCATTTGACCTAATTTGTTGTTATCTCTGGTTGGTGTAACACGGTTTGATAAAAATATATAAACCAATTTTTCTTTAGGGTCTACCCAAACACAAGTACCGGTAAAACCAGTATGACCAAATGTTTCTAAAGACACACTCGCACTTGGGTAAGGCACTTTTCTGCTAGCGTTATCTTTCTCTGGTTTGTCAAAGCCTAGTCCGCGGCGACTAACATCGCTATTGTATGCAGTGAACAAATCGATGGTTTCTTTTTTCAATAAGCGAATGCCATTTAGTTCTCCTCCGTTCAATAACATCTGATACAATTTCGATAGATCATAGGCACTGCTGAATAAGCCTGCATGACCGGCCACACCACCAAACATTGCAGCGCCTTCATCATGCACATCGCCGCGAATTAATTGCTGGCGAAAATGTTTTTCTTCTTCAGTAGGTACGATCGTTCCTAAAGGCAATCTTTCTCTAGGCTTAAAACCAGTAGTTGTCATTTGCAAGGGTTCATAAAAATTGATCCTTGCATAATCGTTCAGTGGCATACCGCTCACAGCTTCCACGATCTTACCTA
Source organism: uncultured Bacteroidota bacterium (assembly GCA_903821465.1). Classification (GTDB taxonomy): domain Bacteria; phylum Bacteroidota; class Bacteroidia; order Chitinophagales; family Chitinophagaceae; genus Sediminibacterium. The sequence continues at coordinate 6,403 of CAIJLK010000137.1, forward strand.
TGAATATAAAATCGTTATCGCTGTATATATAATGTCCCGAAGGCATTAATTTACTCGATACTATTCGCTGATATAAACTGTCTTCATAATCGTTGCGCACAAACAGGTCTTCACCAACTCTAAACTGATGGTTTGCATCTTTTACTTTGCTGAAATAAGCAGGATTAGGGATTCCTGTAACGGTGTCAATAACAGCTCTGTAAAAAGGAATAAACTCTTTTAATCCTGCCTGATGCAACAACACTTCTTTTAATGTGATTGGTGCTTTATCGCTTCCTTTTACCCATGGCAAATAATCGCCCAAAGTTTTATTCAGTTCGATCTTTCCTTCTTCATACAATTTCATAATTGAAACAGTAGTAGCAGAAACTTTAGTAACTGAGGCAAGGTCATACACCATGCCAATATTGATTGGTTCTTTACGATCGAAATTGGTATAACCGAATGCTTTGTTATAAGCAATTTTGCCATCCTTTGCAACCAATACCACACAACCAGGCATGGCGCCTTTTGCGATACCATTGGTAGCTATTGCATCAATTTTTTTCAGGGTTTCCTCACTCAATCCAACAGACGCAGGATTGGCTTCTGGAAGGAATTGGTTGTAAACAATGCCATCTCCCAATTGTAATTCATCGCATACGGTAACAGGTAATTTACCTTTTGCATCAAACTTACCTTTCAATAGATCAGCTGCTGCATCTTGTGTGATCAGATCATCTTCATAACAGGCAACAAGATTCTTGGCAGTACTCAAATATTTCATTGCATAAGGGTTACCAAATACAAAATTGATAGCATTGAATTTTTGAACTTTCTTGAGTAAGTCGATCGTATTATCTGATAATCCATAATTATTAGCAGGTCTTCTGCTATAATTGTGAAGCCCTACTACCACTGCATCATAAGAAGCAAGCACTTGCATGATGCTGTCTGTTTTAGTAACGGCATCTTTATTGCTGAACAGAAAAACATCTGCTTTAAAATCAAGTAATAGTCTTGTTGCAAACTCATTACTCTTATCAATACCAATTCCTAAGAAGGCTACTTTTTTTGCGTTTAATGGCAATAATGAACTGTTAGATCTTTTCAGTAAAGTGATAGCATTTTTTGCCAGCAGTTCTTTGATGTGATTAGTTTTTTCATTCAGGTCGTTCACTAGATTAGTAGTGTCGATTTTTTGTAAATGATTTAGTCCCAAATTATATTTAACGAGTAATACTTTTTTAACTCTTTCATTAATATCATCCCAGCTCAATTTGCCTTCAGCAATGGCCAGTTTCACAGCAGCAATGCTTCCGGGAACATCGCCAGGCAGGCATAACAAATCGTTGCCAGCAATCAATGATCTTGCAGATGCTTCACCCTTTGGAAAAAACTTTGCAACGCCTTGCATTTCTAGTGCATCGGTAAAGGAAATGCCTTTGTATCCTAATTCAGTTCTCAATAAACCATTAATAGTTTTAGGTGATAAGCTAGTAGGCAAGTTTGCGGTTGTATCAATTGCCGGAATCGACAAATGGGCCACCATGACACTTCCAACTCCCGCCTTGATCATTTCTCTGAATGGATACAATTCTAGTTCATCTAGTTGTTGTCTTGTTTTGTAAATAATGGGAAGATCTTTATGTGAATCCACAGCCACATCTCCATGTCCCGGAAAATGTTTAGCAGAAGCCAGCACACGCGATGTTTCCATGCCCTTCATATATTGAACACCGTATAAAGCTACTTTGTATTTATCCTCACCAAAACTGCGGTCATTGATCACCGGGTTCTGTGGATTATTATTCACATCCACATCGGGAGCGAAATTTACTTGTATCCCCATTCGCTTGCACTGTTCTCCAACTGCTTTACCAAACTCATAGATCAATCCAGCATCAGGAACTGCTCCCATCATGAGCTGACGGGGGTAATTGATTACACTATCCAAACGCATTCCTAAACCCCACTCCCCATCGATAGAAACCATCAACGGAGTTTTTGCAATCTTCTGATAGTAGTTAGTAAGAACTGCCTCACGAACTGGTCCGCCTTGAAAAAAGCATAATCCTCCCACATTGTATTTCTTGATCAGCTCCACAACCGACGCAATATGGTCGGCCCCTAGATTGCTATGCGCCCTAATGATCATTAGTTGCGCAATTTTTTGATCATCTGAAAGCTTTCTAAACTTCTTCTTAACCCAACGTTTGGCAGCAGGGGTTTCGGTGTAAAAGGACTGTGCTTCTGTGTTTACTTGTATCAACACACAAAAGATAACGGAGCTGAGGAGGAGTAATTTCTTCATGTTAAAAAATTCGGCTAACAAGATAATCAAAATATAAAAGCCGCCCGATCCCGATTAGAAGGGAGGGGCGGCTTTTATTAAAAGGGTTTGAATTTAAGCTTCTGTTTCTTCAGTCTCTTCGGCTGCTTCAGTTAATTTAAGGTCAATATCGTTAGCCTTTAAAATAACGAACCATTTTACCATTTTCTTCATATCGCTAGCGTAAACTCTTTCAAAATCGATATCGGCATACACTTTTGAGAAATAAGATTTTACTGCAGCAGCGTCTTTGTCAGAAGGAAGGGCTTCAGAACTAGCGTTCATTGCCTGAAATACTTCTACCAAATTCACATTTTCACGAACGGTATATACTTCAATACTTTCCAAATGTGAAAAATTATGAACACGACTGCTAACAAATTTTGTGGTATTATCGTCGAGCGATTTTACAATTGCGCCGTCGGTTTTGCTTCCAACAAGTTCAAATAAGCCGGTCATACCGGTAACAGAAATCAATTTACTATACTCCATGAATTCAATATTTAAGAGCTGCAAAGTAAAGAGAAAATGGGGTAACAACCATTTTACTATCTGCGGAACAGCCTTTTTAACAGTCTAATGGTTCAAAATCAGCCTTTTAGCTCCTTTAAAACTGCTTCTAATCTAGCAGAAAGATCTTCATAAGAAGTAAAACCACGTGATAATAAATGGAATTTGGTTTCGCTTACCTGTATCAAAACACATGGGAAACCGGTAACCTGTAGTTGTTTGCAGAGCTGAAACTCATAATGGGCTTGTTCTTTAAAAATATCGCTACCTAGTTTTTCGTAAAAAGCCTCTTGGTCGATCCCGTATTTCTCCAAAAGATGGCGATAAGCTTCTTTGTCGCTCAGATCCCTGCCTTCAAAATTTAAGGCATATTGCAAGTCAGAAGCAAACGCTACCTGTTTATCTGGGAATAATTCTTTAAAAATGCATAAGGCAATGGCCGGCATTTCTGAATTCGGGAACCAATCGCTTAGTTCGGGATTTTTAATATGCCAGAGAAAATCTGCACCGAATTTAATGCCGGTAGTTTCTTCAACAGTGGGATAGGCTTTGTCAATCAATGCAGCCATTGTACTTATTGGTATGGGCTGTTCAGGCGTGATCATTCCACCTGAAAGCACTTCAAATGGGATCTGATTGCCATAATTTTCTGCCAGTTTTTTGATGATGGGACTAAAGCCATAACACCATCCACAATATGCATCGTAACAATAAAAAATGGTCGGGTTCATAGGGCAAAGTTAATTGAAAGCGGATTTTATTGCGCTTTCTCATCCATTTTAACTTTTGAAACAGCTTCTTAAGCAGGAAGCAGGAATTATTTTTCTACCTTTAACCCTTTAGTAAAATCTCAATTATACTATATGCCAGGTTTTGAATTATTTGGAGCAGAAGAGCGCAAAGAAGTAAATGATGTATTGGAAACAGGAATCCTGATGCGTTATGGATTTGATGGCCCTCGTAAGGGGATCTGGAAAGCTTTGGAACTCGAAAAAGCCATCACTGAAGTTTTTGGATGCGAATATGCACAATTAACTAGCAGCGGAACATCGGCATTGACAACTGCCTTGTGTGCTTTAGGAATTGGTGCAGGCGATGAAGTGATCATGCCTTCCTTCACTTTTGTAGCTTCTTTTGAAGCCGTATTAAGTGTTGGCGCCATACCAGTTTTAGTGGATATAGATGAAACATTGACTTTGTCGCCAGCTGCCGTGAAGGCTGCTATCACTGCAAAAACAAAATGTATCATGCCGGTACATATGTGTGGAAGTATGGCCGATCTAGATGCTTTAAAAGCAATTTGTTTGGAACATAAATTGATCTTATTAGAAGATGCCTGTCAGGCTATCGGCGGAACTTATAAAGGAAAATCTTTAGGTACCATTGGCGATGCTGGAACTTTTTCATTCGACTTTGTAAAAACAATTACCTGTGCCGAAGGCGGTGTGGTAATGACCAACAATAAGGATATATATGTGAAGAGTGATGGTTATACCGATCATGGTCACGACCATTTAGGAGTGGACCGTGGTGCTGATCTACATCCTTTTATTGGATACAATTTCAGGATCAGTGAACTGCATGCGGCAGTTGGATTAGCACAGATCCGTAAACTGGATGGTTTCCTGGCTTTACAAAAGAAAAATAATAAAGCCTTACGCGCCTATTTGGAAGCTATACCAGAAGTGAGTTTCCGTAAAGTGCCTGATGAATCGGGTGATAGCTTTTCTTTCTTAAGTTGGTTTTTGCCAACTGCAGAATTAACGGGTGAGCTAGTTGCAGAATTGAAAGAGCAGGGAATATTGGCGGGTAATTTTTATTGGTTTGTCAATAATTGGCACTATATCAGTAAGTGGGATCATTTGAGAAATGCTGCTACTTTAAATCCAGCATGGGCTGCACAGAAAGAAAGTCTATTGGCTCTTCAGCACAAACAGTTCCCTGCAAGTGATGCGATCATGAGCCGTTGTATTTCAACAGCAATTAGTTTGGTATGGACAGAGGAGCAGATCAAAGAAAAAGGCGAAAAATTAGCCGCTGCTATCCGAAAAGTTATTGGTAAGTCTTAAGCGGTATGTCACTAAGTCAATCTCTTCAACAGAAATTATTACAAAAACTATCTCCTCAACAGATTCAGTTAATGAAGCTGTTGCAGATCCCTACTGCTAATTTGGAAGAAAGGGTGAAAGAAGAATTGGAAGAAAATCCTGCTTTAGAAATGAGTGAGGAAGGCAGTGATGATGAGTTTAGTGAAGACCAGCAAGAGCAGATCGACGATCATTTAGATGAGCCCATGGATGGAAGTGAGGAAGATTATGAGCAGGCCGACATGACGGAATATATTGTTGATGATGATGGCGAGATCGCGGATTATAAAACAAGGGATGATAATTACCCTGAGATGGACGATCAGAAAGTGATGCCCATTCGAGTGGAAACTACTTTCCACGATTTGGTGATTGACCAATTGGGTATGTTGGAATTGGATGAAAGAAAATTTAAGATTGCAGAACAAATAGTAGGGAGTTTAGATGATGATGGTTATTTAAGAAGAGAATTATCTTCTATTGCAGACGACTTGGCTTTCCGTCAGAGTATGGTGGTGGAAGAAAAAGAAATTGAAGAATTGTTAGATCAGATTCAACAATTTGATCCTCCAGGGATCTGCGCAAGAAATTTGCAGGAATGTTTGTTATTGCAGTTGAAAAGAAAATTGAGTGAGGGCAAGAGTGTTGCCTTAGCCATTCAAATATTGAGTAAATATTTTGAAGAGTTTACCAAAAAACATTACGAGAAAATTCAGCACAATTTAAATCTGACCGATGAGCAGATTAAAGACGTGATCAACCAGATCATTAAGCTGAATCCTAAGCCAGGTGGCAATATTGGCGAGATCAATAAGGCAGAGAGTTATATTATCCCCGACTTTTTTATCATCAATAATAACGGAAGATTAGAGCTTAGTTTAAATGCACGAAATGCACCCGATCTAAGAATTAGTGAAGGCTATCGCGATATGCTTAAAGATTATGAAAAGGGGAGTAAGAAAGACAAGCGACAAAAAGAAGCGGTATTATTCATCAAACAAAAAATTGATTCGGCTAAGTGGTTCATCGATATGATCAAACAAAGACAGGAGACGTTGATCAATACTATGAGTGCCATCATTAGTCACCAGCAAGAATTCTTTTTAACAGGCGATGAAACCACTATGCGCCCTATGATCTTGAAAGATATTGCAGAGTTAACTGGATTAGATATTAGTACTGTTAGTAGGGTAGCCAATAGTAAATTTGTTCAAACTGAATTTGGTACCTATCGTTTGAAATTTTTCTTTAGTGAATCATTAAGTACAGATAGTGGAGAGGAAGTGAGTACTAGGGAAGTGAAGAAAATTTTGGGTGATATTATTGAAGCAGAAGATAAACGAAAGCCTTTGAGCGACGAGATCTTGACCGATATGTTACAAGAAAAAGGATATAATATTGCCAGAAGAACAGTGGCTAAATACCGCGAACAGTTGAATGTTCCGGTAGCTAGGTTACGTAAAGAATTATAATGCAGCAAGAAAACAACATGCAAGCCAATCAGATATCAGCGGTTAGTCTTAGATCGCATCATCCCATTATTAGGTGGTTTGCATCCGCAATTTCTTATCTCTTTCATCCACTTTTCATTCCCACTTATGTCTTTCTTTTTTTAATGAAGGCCTTTCCCTATGAATTTGCAGACATTACGGAATGGCAATTGAAGATGCGCTTATTTGGGGTATTCTGGCTCACGGCCTTTTTCCCAGCCTTCGCAGTTTTTCTTTTATGGCGGTTAAAATTTAGCGATAGTATTTTTTTAAGAACACAGAAAGAGCGGATAGTACCTTATGTGATCTGTATGTTTTTTTATTGGTGGATGTATTATCTGAGCAGGAATTTTAATGATCAGCCGATTGTACTTCGATTTTTTTTCATGGGAATTTTTATAGCCACAGTTTTCGGATTGATCCTCAATAATTATTTCAAAATAAGTCTGCACGGAATGGGTGTGGGTGGCGCTTGCACAGCCATGGTGTTATTCTCTTTGTATTATCACCTGAGTTTTGGTGGCATTATTAGTATTTGCATATTATTGGGCGGACTTGTTTGCAGTAGTCGCTTTATAGTTAGTGATCACACCAATAAAGAAGTGTACACTGGTTTAGCAGTTGGGATTGGGTGTCAGTTACTGGCTTATTGGTTTATCATGTAAATGGGCACTATGTTTTTCTGTACTGAATTCATTGAGATAGATGCGGATCAGTAAGATAAAGAGTGCAATTAAAATGGGTCCGAATATCAATCCAATAAATCCAAATAATTCCAAGCCTACAATTACTCCGAAAATGGTGATCAATGGATGAATATCGCCCAGTTTTTTTTGTAATGCAAAGCGAAATACATTATCGGCCATGCCTACAATAATTACACAATAAAGCATTAATAAAATTGCTGCAGTGCTATTGCCATTTGCGTAAAGTAAAATGCAGATTGGGATATAAGCAAGTCCAGCCCCAATTACAGGCACCATCGATGTGATACAGGTGAATACAAACCAAAAACCAATATCGGGTACACCTGCGATCCAATAACCTAAGATGGCAATGATCCCCTGTACTAGGGCCGTAAGTGGAATGCCAACAGCATTGCTAATTACTAGTTTCTTTAATTCTGTTCCAAGTAAATCTACATTGCTGTTTTTTAATGGAATGTTTTCTTCCAACCAAAACTCCATTTCTCTGCTTCCAATGAGCATAAAATAGAGGATCAAGTACATCATTAATACGGTTGTGATGGAGCTGATGGTAGCACCTAAAATATTCGGAAGAAAGTTAGCAATAGTGAGGCTTATCTTTTTAATGTTTTCATCGTTTAAAATAACAAAATGATAATGCTCCTCTTGTTTTACAATTAATCTATGTATTGTTTCAAGCACTTGAGTAGAATTGCTAATGGCATAATTTAATTTAGCCGAGAGCATATTAAAGAAGATAATTACTGGAACTAAAACAATGATAAAAGAAAGCAATAATAGAATGGTTGCGGCGTATGGCTTTTTCCATTTTCTTTGATAAACCATTCGATGCATCGGAGCGCGCAGCAAAATATAAAAGGTAATTGACCCTAATAGAGCAGGCAAAAAACTACTCACTTGTAGAAATAGAAAAATCCCTAGAAATACAAGCAAAATATAAAAACTAACCTGTCGGATATGTTGATTGTCGATTTTGGCCATATAGCAAGATACTGAAACCGAGAAATATCCGTTTCTTTGCGTTCAATATTTAAGCTTATGTGGTATCGTTTAGGAAAATATATTTTAAAGTTTCGGTTAGCAGCGCTTTTGTTTTTATTGGTTGCCACTGGCATCATGGGGTTTTATGCTTCCAAAATAAAGCTCAGTTACGACTTTACAAAGGCAGTACCGACCGATAATCCTAAGTTTATTGAGTTTAGAGATTTTTCTAAAAGATTCGGTGCCGATGGCAATACCATGGTCATTGGAGTGCAAACCGAGCATTTCTTTCATCAGGATTTTTTCAATGCCTTTGCAGAACTACATCATAACCTAAAAGCTGTTCCTGGCGTTACTGCTATATTAAGTATCCCAGAAGTTGTTTCATTGGGTAATGATAGTATAACTGGCAAACTGGGTCCGTTCAAACTATTCCATAGTCCCTATACAAATCAGGCTGATCTTGATAGCGCCCGCGCTAAGTTTGAAGAACTGCCATTTTATAGAACATTATTATACAATCCAAATTCTCATGCTTATTTAATGGGTATTAGCATTAATAAGGATACGATTAATAGTAAGAGTAGAACTAGATTGATCAATGATATCCTTAAAGAAGTTGCCAAATTTGAAAAGGCGGAGCATATTGAAGTGTATAAGAGTGGTATGCCATTTATTCGTACCATCATGGCCAATCGAATAAAGGATGAAATGAATAAGTTCTTATTGGCCTCTTTTTTACTTTCGGCACTTACTTTATTCCTTTTCTTCCGTTCTATTAGTTCTGTTGTAATGAGTTTATTGGTAGTGGGTATGGGTGTGATCTGGAGTTTGGGAACCATCGTTCTTTGTGGCTATCAAATTACTTTGTTAACCGCGTTGATCCCAATTTTAGTTGTAGTGATTGGGATACCTAATTGTATTTATTTTCTAAACAAATACCATACAACCTATAAAGAAATTCCCGACAAAGACAAGGCGCTTATAACAATGGTAGGCAGAATGGGAATTGTAACCTTATTCTGTAATATCGCTGCTGCCATTGGTTTTGCAGTGTTTGCATTTACCAAGAGTGCGATTCTAAAAGAGTTTGGTGTGGTAGCTGGTATTAATATCATGGCACTGTTCCTGATCTCGTTATTATTTATTCCATCGATACTTAGTTATTTGCCAGCTCCAAAGCCTAAGCATGTCAAATATCTCGACAATAAGTACCTCGAATTTATTTTAGTAAAGATCGAGAAGTGGACCTTCCATCACACAAAATGGGTCTATGCTATTACGATTGTCGTTACCATTTTTGCCATAGTGGGAATTACTAAAATTAAGAGTGAAGGATTTGTGGTGGATGACCTTCCGAAGAAAGATAAACTGTATACCGATTTAAAATGGTTCGAAGCACAGTTCAATGGATTGATGCCATTAGAAATTGTAGTGGATGCAAAGAAACCACGTGGGGCATTAAAAATGGAGACGATGCTGGACATTGAAGAGTTCAGTAATTATGTTGTTACCAAATCGGAAGTTGCTAGGCCACTAAGTATCGTAGAAGCCTTGAAGTTTGCGAACCAAGGATTTTATGGTGGCGATAGTGCAAGCTATGTGTTACCATTAGAAATTCCTGCTTCCTTATCAACAGCCATGCGTTCGAAGGAAAAGGGTAAATCTGATTTCATGAATCTAGTGAGTCAGTTTGTAGATTCGAATCAACAAGCAACTAGGATCAGCGTAAATATGAAAGATATTGGTAGTTTGAAGTTGCCTGTTTTGATAAAAGATCTGCAAGCTAAGTCGGCTCAAATTTTCGATAGCACAAAATATAAAGTAACTTTCACGGGAAGCAGTGTAACCTTCTTAGAGGGCACTTCGTTTATTATCAGAGGATTAAAAGAAAGTATTTTCTGGGCATTCTTGTTGATTACTCTTTGCATGTTATACCTATTTAAATCGTTCCGAATCTTAGTGTGTTCACTGATCCCGAATCTAGTGCCTTTAATTATTACAGCTGGGGTAATGGGATGGACAGGCATAGCGCTAAAACCATCTACAGTATTGGTTTTTAGTGTAGCCTTGGGTATTGCTATTGATGTGACCATACGATTCCTGATCAATTATAAACAAGAATTACCACATTTTGATTATCAGGTGAAGGGCACCATTGTTCAAACCATCAAGCATACCGGTATTAGTATTATCTATACATCATTGGTTCTGATCGCGGGCTTCATTATTTTTGTATTTAGCGATTTTGGCGGTACCAATGCATTGGGATGGTTGACTTCTCTAACCTTAGTTGTAGGAACGCTTACGAATTTGGTTTTGCTTCCAGTGTTAATTATTGGGATGGCGAAGAAAGATAAATAGAAGATAAAAGATAAAAGATAAAAGTGAAGAGTGGAAGAAGAAGTGAAGAGTGAAGAGTGGAAGAAGAAGATAAAAGATAAAAGATAAAAGATAAAAGTGAAGAGTGGACAGAGAAGGGCTAATAAAAATGCCCCTCCAGAATAGACTGCCCCCAAAAAGTTAGACACTTAATGGGGGCATTTTTATTAAGAATATGTAAGCTTATTATTTCTTGATTAAGAGTTCTGTTAGTTTTTTATCTAAATCAGATCCTCTTAAACTGCTTGCGATAATTTTTCCGGTTGGGTCTATTAGCACGTTGAATGGAATACCATCAAATTTATATTGACCTACAACAGTGCTTTCCCATTTTTTCAAATCACTGATCTGTGTCCATACTAGTCCATCATCCTTAATAGCTTGTAACCATTCTTCTTTTCCTTCATCTAAAGAAACGCCGAGAATAGCAAAGTTCTTATCCTTAAACTTTTGGTAAGCGGCCACCACATTTGGATTTTCATTTCTACATGGTCCACACCAGCTAGCCCAAAAATCAACCAATACATATTTGCCTTTAAAGCTACTCAATGAAACCAATTTGCCATTCACGTCTGGCATAGAAAACTCAGGTGCTTGCTGATTCACCAAAGGATAAGCAGGATTGGCTGAATTAGCAGCTTGTACCGTTAACATCGCTTTTAATTTTCCAAGACCCTCATGCTCCTTAAATGCATCAGCAGACAAGATAGCTAAGGCTTTTAGGTCTTCCGTCTTCATAGTTCTAGATGCTAAGCCAATGGCATAGTAACGAACGGCTGGACTTGGAGATTTTTTAATAAAGTCACTCACAAAAGCATTAACTGCTTTTACTTGGTTATCTCTTTTTAAAGTAGCAATGGTTATCACACTATCTGTTGCTTTTTGTTTTTGCAAACTATCTAGTTCACCAAATACAGTATAAAGCAATGAATCTTGTGCATGATATTTTTCCATCAAATCGTGTAAAGAAGTAGTTGCAGGTGACCCTTCTACTTCATATAAACGAAAATGTGACATATCGATTTTTAAGCGAATACTCTTACTATCATTCACAACTAGGATAGCTGGTCCCTTTTCTAATTGCAAACGATACAATCCTTCTTCCTTAGCATGTGAACGAAGTTCGAAAGTGCCAGATGATGCTTTTAGTGTTGCAGAATCTAGTACAATAGGTTGTTCGCCAGCGAATGGGATCTCTTGTAAATAAATTTTTTGTTCAGGGGCATTTAAAATTTTGCCACTTACTACAAAGGGTCCGTGTTTCTTTTCTGCACAAGAAAATAAAACAACTGATGATAAACAAAGCCAAAGGATTTTTTTCATGTGTCTACTATTTGAATTTGTCCCGAAGGATATTTTTTATTTTTGTAATGCCTGTTCTAATAAGCTGGTAACTACTTTAGGATCTGCCTTACCCTTGCTTAATTTCTTTACTTCACCAACAAATAAACCAATCAATCCCTTTTTACCTTTTTTATATTCAGCAACTTTGTCAGGCATTTTGGCAATCACTTCTTCGATCCATTTTTCTAGTTCACCCGTATCGCTAACCTGTAAGAGATTCATAGATTCTGCTACCTCCAGTGCATCTTTATCCTGGTCTTCAATCAATGCCGGCAAAATTTTTGAAGATGCAACAGAAAAATTCACTTTCCCATCATCTACTAATTGTAATAAGCTTGCCAGTTTTTCTGGCGTCAATGCCAGTTGATTAATGCTGATATGTTGTTCATGTAACAACTGTCTAACTGGACCCAAGATCCAGTTTGCAACGGCTTTATAATTATTCGTGAATTGTATCACCTGATCAAAATATTGAGCAGTTGCTAATTCTTCTGCTAATTGGTGAGCATCGTACTGACTCAATCCTAAAACCTCTTCATATTTTTTCTGCAATACATTCGGTAAAACCGGAAGTTCTGCTGCAATGCTTTGGATAAAAGATTCTGTTAAATGAAAAGGTGCCAGATCGGGGTCAGGGAAATAGCGATAGTCGTTTGCTTCTTCTTTATCTCGAATTGCAAATGTGGTATCGTTAGAAGCATCAAAACTTCTGGTCTGCTGTTGAACTTTTTTTCCTTCGTCTAAGATCTTTGCCAATCTTTCTACCTCAAACTCAATTGCCTTTTTAACGTTTCGAATACTGTTCAAATTTTTCACTTCCACACGTGTTCCTAAAACAGTACTTCCTATAAGTTTCAGAGAAATATTCGCATCACAACGAAGACTACCTTCTTCCATATTGCCATCACAGATGGCTAACCATCTAACCAATTTTCTAATTTCAGTTACATATTGATAGGCTTCTTCTGCAGAAAAAATATCGGGCTCTGTAACAATCTCGATCAATGGGGTACCTGCTCTATTTAAATCGATGCAAGTATTTTGATCGTCCAGATCATGAATGCTCTTACCAGCATCTTCTTCTAAGTGAATTCGATTCAGTTGCACATTTCTATAAGTACCATCATCTGTTTTGATCCGAACTAATCCACCCTTACATATCGGTGTAGTATGTTGTGAAATCTGATATCCTTTTGGAAGATCAGGATAGAAATAATTTTTACGCGCAAAATAGTTATCCTTCTCAATTTCGCAAGAACAGGCCAACCCCATTCGAATAGCATAATTAACAGCCTTCTTATTAGTTTTTGGAAGGGTGCCGGGGTGTCCTAAAGTAATGGGACTAACATGCGTATTCGGCTCGGCGCCAAATGCGGTACTGTCGCCACAAAATAGTTTGCTGTTGGTAGCTAATTGGGCATGTACTTCTAATCCAATTACTACTTCATATTTTTCGCTCCATGACATAGGTTGCAAAAATAGCTTTCTCAGACCATAAGCTGTGTGACCAAAGTTGATTTATACATTATTTATAAAAAACCACGCTAAGAATAGCGTGGTTGATGAAACATGAGAAAAATATTTAACTTGTTATGGTTGTAAATTTGCAGTCTTTAATCTTTTAGGATACTTGATATCGATGGTCTGGGACTTTCCTTTTCTTGTTACACCCAGTTTGAAAGCTTCGCCCTCTTTGAGTTCTTTAAGTTTGGCTCTTAGATCGTCAACCGATTTCACTTCTTTTCCATTCAGATTTGTAATAATATCGTCCTCCTTTAAGCCAGATTTCCCAGCTGCCATTTCCTCTTCTACATCGGTTACTTTAACGCCAACGCCTTCTTCCAGATCTTGAATTTCAATACCCAATCTTGGTCTGCCACCACCATTGTTATGGTATTCAAACGGAAAAGATTTTTCAAAATCTGGCATTTTAGGCATATGAAAATTAAAATCGCCCCCATCCATTTTGAATGATTTGATATCTACTTCTTTATTCTTGCCATTTTTTACTTCAGTCTCAATTTCAAATGGGGGCATCGAAAATTCAAAGCCATCTCTTCCGTGTACATTGACTTTAATTTTTTTGTGACTTAGTTTTTCGAGGTCTTCATTTTTCCACTTATCTGCTGGAATTCCATTGATAGTTACTTTGTCGCCATCAACCTGAACATTTAAAGTTTCAGATTTTTTGCCATCTTTAATAATGACCACCTTCTCTTCTTTCTGAGCAAAAACTGCAGTACTAAGTGATGCAGCCAATAAAAGCATGCTAAACTGTTTCGTATTCATTTGATTATTTTTTTAAATTTCGAATAACCAAATGTACTAGTAGGCAATATTAATTAAGGTTGAACAAACGTTAATCGAGGTTAAAAAAAGTGAAAAGTGAAAAGTGAAGGAAGAAGTTAGTAATATAATAAAACCCTAGACGCAGTCTAGGGTTCAAAAAATTTGATCAAATAGATGCAATTGTTCGCTCATGCGAAACCTAGGCACAGCCTAGGTTTAAAACATTATCTATAAGCGATTGATTGTCCACTTTTCACTCTTATCTCTTCACTCTTCACTTAATTTGCCTAGAGCAATTTCCTAATCTGAGCAATCACTTCCGGCAAATTACTTGCGTCTTGTCCGCCCGCGGTGGCCAAAGTCTTCTGCCCGCCACCACCACCTTTGATGAGTGGGGTAATGATTTCTTTGATCATCTTCGGCGCTTCCAACCCTTTCTCAGCGTTAACACTGTCGGATAGTAAAATGCAGACCGCAGCTTTTCCGCCGATATTGGCTACCAGTGTGATCAAATAATTTTCGCCCAGCTCAGGTCGTAAATCAAATGCGAGTTTTTTCAACTGATCTGCATTGCTTACTTCTACCTGACTTCCAATATAGTAAATCTCCCCATTTGCAAAAGGGAATGCTTCACGCTCTTTTAATAAAGCAGCTTTCACTATTTGCAATTGTTTGGCTTCTAATGATTCTAATTTCTTTTCTAATTCTTGTTTTTCTAAAATTATTTTTTCAAGAGCCTTTAACGGATCTTTTGATTTTAAGAGATTACCGACCTCTCTTAATTCTGCAAATTGATCGTGTAAATAATGAAAGGCGGTACTACCTGTTATCGCTTCAATTCTTCTAACGCCAGCAGCTACAGCAGATTCGCTTAGAATTTTAAATACGCCAATCATACCAGTATTCATCACATGAGTTCCGCCACATAGTTCTACCGAGAAATTCGGGTCAGCCACTACTACTCGAACCGTATTGCCATATTTCTCTCCAAACAATGCCATCGCTCCTAATTTCAATGCCTCTTCTTTTGGCATTTCAGTAATTACAACAGGGATATTTTCTCTGATTTTATTGTTCACGATTATTTCAACCTGGCGAATTTCATCATCAGTTACCCGCGCAAAATGAGAAAAATCGAAGCGAAGATTTTCAGGATTCACCAACGACCCTTTTTGCGCTACATGTGTACCCAATACTTGACGCAATGCTGCATGCATTAAGTGTGTTGCAGTATGGTTATAGCTAGTGTACAATCTAGGTTCAACATTAATCGCCGCAGTTAGTTCAACTGTAATATTGAAAGGAATTTTGTCTACGAAATGAACGATCAGATCATTTTCTTTTTTAGTATCTGTAACGAAGATTTTTTCTTCTCCAAATTGTAATTCACCTGTATCGCCAACTTGTCCGCCACTCTCAGCATAGAAGGGAGTGGTAGCCAATACCAATTGATATTGTTCCTTGCCCTTCGATTTTATTTTACGATATTTCGTTACGCGGGTAGTAACCAAAATATCTTTATAGCCAACAAAACCTTCACCAGGTTCTTCGCTTAAAACTATCCAATCTTCTGTATCAAGAACCGAAGCAGCGCGGCTTCTATTCTTCTGTTGCAACATCTCAGTCTCAAAACCTTTTTCATCGATGCTGATATTATTTTCTGATGCGATCAGTCGCGTAAGATCGATGGGGAATCCGAAAGTGTCGAATAATTCAAACACAGCTTTGCCTTCAATTTCTTTTGATACTGAAGCAGCACTTGCAGTTACCATATCATCGATCCTTTTCAATCCTTTATCGAGTGTTCTTAAAAATGCGTCTTCTTCTTCCTTCACTACTTTAGAAACAAAATCTAATTGTTGTTTCAATTCTGGAAACACATGTTCAAATTGTGTAGCCAATTGTGGCAACAACTGATGCAACAAAGGTTGTTTATAATTCAGGTAAGTATAATAGTAACGAACGGCCCTACGTAAGATCCTGCGTATCACATAGCCAGCGCCTGTGTTTGAAGGCAATTGTCCGTCAGCAATGGTAAATGAAATAGCACGGATATGATCGGCGATGACGCGAAAGGCAATGGCTTCCTTGCTTGCACTAAAATCGTATTGCTGTTTGGTAATCTGTTCTACTACTGCAATAGTACCAGTAAAAACATCGGTATCGTAGTTACTAGTCTTTCCCTGAATAACACGCACCAGGCGTTCAAATCCCATACCAGTATCAACGTGTTTAGCGGGTAATGATTCAAGCGAACCATCTTTTAAACGATTGAATTGCATGAATACATTATTCCAAATCTCGATCACCTGCGGATGGTCGTTATTCACCAAAGTTTTTCCATCAACTGCTGCGCGTTCTTCATTTGTACGGCAGTCCACATGAATCTCACTACATGGGCCACAAGGACCCGTATCGCCCATCTCCCAGAAATTATCTTTTTTATTTCCTAAGAGAATTCTGTCGGCTGCGATATATTTTTTCCATGCTTCAAAAGCCTCATCATCTCTATCTAAATGTTCATTGGTATCGCCTTCGAAAATAGTCACATATAAACGATCCTTTTCAATGTCAAATATGTCGGTCAATAATTCCCAGCTCCATGCAATGGCTTCTGCTTTAAAATAATTACCAAAGCTCCAGTTCCCCAACATTTCGAACATGGTATGGTGATAGGTATCAACACCTACTTCTTCTAAGTCGTTATGTTTACCGCTAACGCGCAAACATTTTTGTGTATCTGCAACGCGTGGATAGGGGGCATTTTTATTTCCGAGGAAATAGTCTTTGAACTGATTCATACCCGCATTCGTAAACAAAAGGGTAGGATCGTTTTTCACCACAATGGGTGCCGATGCCACAATCTGATGTTCTTTTGAAGCAAAAAAATCTAAAAACTGTTGGCGTATCTGAGCACTGGTCATCATTTTTATTCGAAATTTTAATCAATTGATGGGCCTTAGAAACTATCTTTGACAGCTTTTCAGGGATTGCAAAGGTAAGGATAACCTATCTGTGGTTAGTTATGAGCACAAAAAAAGTCAAATACTATTATAATACGCACACACTCCGCTATGAAAAGCTGGAGACGCCTCTTCGAGTGCGGCTTTTGCAGGTATTTGGGTTTATCACAGCCTGTATTGTAACTGGCTTACTCATTGTGTTCATCATTTTTAAATATATCGATAGTCCCAAAGAAAAGATCCTCAGGCAGGAAAATGATGATATGAAGGAAAGCTATAGCCTTCTGATGGATCGGACGAACGAGTTGGAATTGCAGATGGATGAGTTAGAGAATCGGGACAATAATGTATACCGTACAATCTTCGGATCTGACCCTATTCCAGATAGTGCCAGGGTAATGGAGATGGAAAAAAAGAACGAAGTAAAATTAGTTACCAGAATGGGAGAGGGTGAGCTGGTGAAGAGTATGACCGCACAACTCAACAATCTGTCATTTAGAACTGCCTTTCAGGTTAAATCATATGGTTTAATTAATGATATGGTGAAGAATAAGGAAAAGTTACTGAATGCAACGCCGTCTATTCAGCCAGTAAGTAATAAAAACTTAAATAGGATCGGGTCGGGTTTTGGTTATCGGATTGATCCGGTTTATAAAGATCGACGTCATCATATGGGACTCGATTTTACAGCACCAATTGGTACCCCAATTTATGCAACAGCAGATGGAATTGTTAGGGATGCAGGATATAATACAGGTGGATTTGGAAATAGAGTTGTGATCAATCATGGGTTTGGCTATGAATCTTTATACGGACATATGGTGCGGATAAAAGCGAGGGTGGGACAAAAAGTGAAACGTGGCGAAGTAATTGGGTATGTAGGTAATACGGGAAAGAGTACGGGTCCGCATTGCCACTATGAAGTACACCGAAGTGGAATTCCAGTTGATCCGATCTATTATTTCTACAATGATCTTACACCAGCGCAGTTCGATAGAATTCTAAAATTGGCTGCTGCTAGTAACCAAAGTCTTGACTAACTAATTATTTAATTATGGAACCTGGTGTAAAGGACTATCTAGTGAGGATTCTCAATACTATTGCGGTGACAGGACTCTGTTTAATGCTGAATATTATAGCAGGTCTCAAATATGAATGGGCGTTCGTAGAAGAGAAGTTGCAATGGCAAAATATTGCTTTCTATATTTTCTTAGTGCTGAGTTTAACTGCTTTGTTTTTTTATATTCTAAAAATCTGGCGCAAGCCTTTAGATTTTGAACAATAAAAAACCCGACAACTACAAAGATCGGGTCAATGCAATGTCGGGCTAAATATTGTATCAGTAAGTTAGTTCTTACCCTCTTTTGTGTCAATTATTACTGGGGTGCTTCCCTTACCCATGATAATCACTTTTGAATTTGGCGATGTAACCAAACCCTTCATTACCTGAATATTTTCGTACTGTAATTGTTTATCTGTTAATCCAGAACTCATGATGCGCTGATAGTCTGCAATACCTTGTGCTTCTACACGCTTACGTTCTGCTTCTTGTTTTTCTTTCTGCAAAACGAATTCCATTTTCTGTGCATCTTGTTCGGCTTTGATCTTTTCTTCGATAGACGCTTTCACTGTTGCAGGAAGTGTAATATTACGCACTAGCAATTGTTCCAGAACCAATCCTCTTTTTTTGAAATCAGCCTCAATAGTTTTAAAAATTCTGGTTTGAAATTCATCTCTTCTAGTTGAGTAAAGATCAACTGCTGTATAGTACACAGCGTTGTCTCTGATCTTTGTTCTGGTAATGGGGCGAACTACTTTGTCTTTAAAATCCATCCCTGTTTCTTTCACTAGCATCGGAGCTTCTGTAGCCATCACTCGATACAAAACAGTTAGGTCGATCACTACTTCCAATCCATCTGCAGTTAAAACGCGAATCGCATCATCCCCAGCCACATCGCCTTCGTTATGAACGCCACTCATGGTATAGTTCTGCGTTTTGATATCGATCTTGTTTACATCTATCAATGGGTTTACAAAAGTTAATCCACTAGTAAGTACATCATTTTGTACTTTACCAAACATCGATTTTACACCGATCTGACCAGCGTCGATCTGTTTGATACAAGAAGTAAGTATTCCTAAAACAATAATGCCTAATCCCACTAATCTCGCAGTACCTGCGTATTGAGGAAGGGGATGGGGTTGTGCTTTTAAATAAAATGCGGCGATGAAAATAATCAGGCCTAAAATAATGAGTACCATAATTTGTTAGTTAATTGATATAATAATGAGTAGAAGAAATAATCGAAATATTACAAAATAAATAAATTAACTGCTGTGATCAACCACGATCGTCCATTTACCCTTGATTTTTCTGAACAGCAAAGTATAAGCACCGCCTACATCACCGATACTTCTTGTTAAATGCCATTTGCCAATTACAAAATAGTATTCAGGCGAAAGTTTTCTGAATTCAACAAATTCAAAATCAAGATGACCCATTGCTGCTGGGTCGGGGTAATCTTTCTTATAATTGTCAAGTGTTTTTTGATAGCCATGGCTTACCGACTTTCCAATAAAGAGTAGGCTATCATTTTCCCAGTAGCCTTTCATAAAGTTGCTTACATCGCCTTTGTTCCAATCGTCTCTTTGTCGCTCTAACAATTGCCTAATAGCAGTAACATCGCTGTTTTGTGCGGAAAGGTTTTCGATAGTTGCTAAAGAAAGAAAAACGAGTAGGAGGGTCAAAAGCCTGATTGGGCGTTTCATAAATTTCTTTTCCGAAAGCTACGACAATCTAATGGCTCGAACCATTTCTCTTTTGCCATAGGGACCAGGAATTTTGGTTACATGCAATCCTGCTTCCTGCATGGCTTTTCTAACAACCGATTTGCTGCAGTAAGTAAGCAAAACGGCACCTGGTATCATCATCTCATATAATTTAAGAAAGATCTCTGGAGTCCAAAGCTCAGGTTGATCAACGGGTGAGAATGCGTCGAAAAATAGGCAGTTAAATTGCTGTTCGCTCTGAAATGTTACGAGGTTGGTTTGCAATTTCTCTATACTAAAAAGAGCATCTATTTGCACAGTTAGATTCCATTCAGCCTCATGTAAAGCTTGTAGTTCAAGGGGAAGATTCAAAAAACTGCCATAGTTCAGTGCGGTATATTCTATTTGTTGTAAAGGATCTGATTCAATACTGATATAGTTAATATCAATTGAATTCGCTCTAGCCCATTGCAAACTCAAGAGTGCATTTAAACCCGTGCCAAAACCCATTTCGAGGACGCTGATCTTTGTAGGTTTTTCTTGATCTAATAATAGATAGTTTAATCCTGCTTCAATATACACATGCCTACTCTCTGCAATAGCTCCATGGTTACTATGATAAGTTACACCCATTTCGGGGAGTTGAATAGTATGGGATCCGTCTTCCGTTAGTTGTAATAACTTTTGCATCTGCGCAAATTTATAATCTACTCTAAGCCGAATTTCTAGCCGCGTTGATCACCCCAAACATGGTTCTTGTTACCAATTTTTCGTAGATCGGTTTCAGTGCTGGATCTACTTCTTCGTTATGCAATTTGTTCAATGCATATTGTTGAATGGTCAGCAAGGGCAATACGATTTTATCGCGCATTTGAATAGAAGCCTTACCTGTTTTATCATCTTCCATAAGCGTGTTGGCATCGGCTAATTCCAAAACCAATTGTGACGTAAGATCGTACTCGGCTTTGATGATTTCCCAAACTGGACCAAACTGCGGATCTTTCTTCACGTACTCTGTAAGTGGGAAGAAAGATTTGAGCATACTCATCATACTATTATCGATCAGTGTACGGAAGAATAAAACATTACGGAACATGGCTTTGGTATCGTTCCATAAACCTCTTTCCTTCATTTGTTGCAAGGCAGTTCCAACACCAAAAAATCCGGGTACATTTTGTTTCAGTTGACTCCAACTTCCTACAAAAGGAATGGCCCGAAGGTCTTCGAATCTTAATCCACCGCTATTGCCACGTTTTGCAGGGCGGCTGGCGATATTGCTTTTGCTATAATAATTCAGTGGACTATACTGCTGCATATATGCCAAGAAGAGTGGATGAGTTTTGAATCCTTGGTACGATGCATGACTGATCTTTCCTAGTTCTTCCATTAAGAAACGGTCGTGCTGTGAGATCTGAATACGTGAATCGGCAAATAGTTCATTGCTCAAACCCGCACTCAGCAACTGTTCTAAGTTGTATTGCGAAGATTGAATCGTACCGAAATTAGATGTGATAGTTTGTCCCTGTATCGTTAATTGAATTTCTTCGTTTTCGATATTGGTACCCATTGAAGAATAGAACTTATGTGTTTTTCCGCCTCCGCGTGAAGGTGGTCCGCCCCGCCCATCAAAGAACTTCGCTTTAATATGGTATTTGCGAGAAATCGCTGTGAGGTTTTCTTTTGCAGTATAAATACTCCAGTTAGCTCGTAAATAACCACCATCTTTTGTCCCATCGCTAAAGCCAAGCATGATGGTTTGATGCTGATGGCGTAATTCTAAATGCTTTTTATATTCTGCAATATTATAGAGCTGATCCATTGTAGTCTCTGCCTGATCTAAGTCGTCGATAGTTTCGAACAAAGGAACGATATCAATTTGCATGCTTTCTCTTTTCCATCCGCAGAGTCTGAGTAGTGCATACACTTCCATAATGTTTACAACACCCTGACAGTTGCTGATCACATACCGATGACATCCTTCTTCCCCATTTTCTTTTTGAATAGTTTTGATAGCGTACATGCTTTCTAAAGTATCTCTAGAAATAGTATCTGCAATTTCAGTAGGATCAACAATGGTATCGATTAATGAAAGTGCTTCAATTTTTTCTGCACTGGTTAGAGCCGTATAATTTCCAGGTAAAATAGAAGGCTTTCCTTTTTCCTTCAACTCTTTATCGATTTGCAAGATCACTGATGTATGAATGCGGCTATCCTGGCGAATATCGAGTGATGCAAAATGGGTACCGAATATTTTTACTTTATGTATCAGACTATCGAGTCTATTCAAATACAAAGAATGATGGTGATTGATTAATAACTCACGAGCCGAATACAGTTCTTTGATCAGTTCTTCTTTTTTGATACGCTTGCTAGCTTCTGGTCTAAATACATTCTCATATAATTGCTGTTCAAGTTGTGCAATTATAGTATCGACCCCAGTGAAAGTTAATCTGCGTTTGAGTTTTCGAATATCACGATAATAACAAACCACGATGGCACTTCTTAAAGCATCGGCAACTTTTAAAGTAGTGGGTCCGTTTACAAACGGATTCCCATCCCGATCACCTCCAGGCCAGAACCCTAATTCAATGAAAGGATTTTCACCATCATAAGCACTATCGAAAACCTCACGATTAATAAAGTTGTAAATATTGCCAATAGAAGGGTAGAGAATATTTTCTAAGTACCACATTAGGTTAACAGCTTCATCGAGTGGAGTGGGCTGTTTTTTATTGAAGAAAGGAGTAATACCTAATTGTTGAATATAAGCATTGATGGTATGGAAATCGTTTTTGCCAATAGCTTCATTCATATCGTGAATGATGCCCAGCACGCTACCCGGATAAAATTGTGTAGGATGTGCGGTAAGTACCACACGGACTTTGAATTTTTTGAGTTTGCTTTTTAAGATCTGCGATTTGCCAGCAAAATTAGTTTCACTGATCAGGGATTTTAAACTACCGGCCCCCTCTACATTATTTACTGTTTCAAAAGCGGCATCTTCAATCGCATCGAATAATACGATCTGACGTTCTATATATTGTACAAATTTAAAAAGGCGAGCTACTTTATCTGCTTCATCTTTAGCATTGGTATGCTGCGAAAAAAAATGATCCACAATCTGCATGGGCGTTTTCGCGTCGGCATATCCTTCTAAACAAGCTTGAAGTAATATGGGCAGCAACGCCCCAACATTAGCAATTCCAGAAAAAGGCAGGGCGGAGAATAAACTATTATAAATGGTGTATTTATCAGTTACGTTCCGCTTAAAATTGATGATATATTCAGAAGAAGGCATAGTATAATTAAGCAACTAAGATAATTGATTTTGCTAAAAAGGGGAGATGAAATAATCGTGAAATCCAAATCTAGCTTGGTTTACAGGCTAATGACTGTTAGTTATATTGTATAAAAATAAACCACTCTTCATTTTAATTGTTACTAAATATTAAACTTCTCTATTTTTAGTATGTCTTATCCAAACAAATTAACGCATGTCCCCCAGCGATAAAGAACTCTTAGCTCAATTTTCGGATAGTTCAACCAAGGAAAAAGGGTATACATCGATCATACGTAAATATCAGGAAAAGTTATATTGGCATATCAGGAGAATGGTAATAGTACATGCCGATGCAGATGATATTCTTCAAAATGTGTTTATTAAAGTTTGGAAGGGATTGGAAAATTTTCGGGAAGATAGTCAGCTTTATACCTGGCTCTATCGTATTGCCACTAATGAAACCCTGAGTTTTCTGGAGAAACAGAAGAAGACAGCTACCCTGAGTTTAAGCGATTTGGAAACCAGTTTAGAGAATAAAATGAAGGCGGATACTTATTTCGACAGTAATCAATTGCAATGGCGGTTACAAATGGCGATACTGGAACTGCCTGAAAAACAGCGACTTGTATTCAATTTACGTTATTATGATGCCATGCCTTATGAGCAAATGAGTAAGATTTTAGACACCAGTGAGGGGGCTTTGAAAGCCAGTTATCATCATGCAGCGAAAAAAATAGAGGCCTTCTTAAAAAATTATTAAACCATTCGATCATAAATTAGTCAAATAAATGTTGGAACCCCAGAACACCATACTAGAGGAATTAAAAGAAATCGCGCCTAGCTTAAGGCAAGTTGGAAACGATATGCCATTTAAGATGCAGGAGGGATATTTTGAAAACCTCTCTGAAAATATACTTCAAAAGGCGAAAACAACTCCAGTAGTTCCCATGAAAAAAATGCGGAATTGGATGAGTTATGCTGCGGCAGCGATGCTTACAGCTGTGATGGTGATTGGTTCTTTTATGTATTCAGATCAAAAGCAGGGAACTGATTTTGAAAAATATCGGCAGCTCGATATTGCTTCTGCTCTTGATCAGGCTACGGAGGCCGATTTATACGACTATCTTGATAATAATCCGGAAGTTAGCACAGAAGATCTGGTGGAGAATGAACCTACGGCTATACCCAATGCGCAAGAAAAAATTCAAGCCCTAAGTAATGAGAACTTACATCATTATTTAAATGAAAATAAATATCTCGAACCTACTAATGTGGGGATAAATGAAAACTAGCATCATGAAAAAAAATCTACTCATTGTATTATTAGCGCTGTTATCAATAACAAGCTACGCTCAGAAGCCACCAAAGGCAGATGGCCCTAATCAGGGGCAGCGGCCCCCAAAACCAGAGGATCGGCCGAATGTAATGGGACTAAAAATCGCTTTTATTACCCGTAATTTGATGCTTTCTACCGAGGAAGCGCAAAAATTCTGGCCAGTTTATTATGATTATTCAGATAAAGTTAGAACTTTGCGGACTGAATCGAAAGATGATGAGTTGGCTTTTGAAGAAAAGCTGTTAGCGGAGAGAAAGAAATTCAAAGTTGAAATGAAAAAAATTCTGGGAACAGACGAACGTGCAAATAAAGCATTGTCGGTTGATAGAGAATTCAACAATGTATTAAAAAAAGAATTACAAGAACGCAGAGCCCAGCGTGAAAAAAATAAAGAGACTAAAGAGAACAAATAAAAGGGGGGACACTTTTATTTTGTAAAGAGTGCTACCGGTGGTGGCACTCTTAATTTTTAGGATATCCTCCAAACAGGATGTTGGATATCATGATAGAAGAGGAAGGTCCATTTTTTTTCTTGTCCCTCCTGCCACCAGCGCTGACGTAGTTCCATACACATCTTTCCGTCGTAGTCGTATTTAGCAACGAACTTACTTTTCATCTGTTGTAATTGAGGGGCAACATCTCCACCAAAAAAAGTAATTTCATCTGCTTCATGGATCCAAAAAACTTGATGAAAAAGACAATGACCACCCGTTAATTGATAAAATATATAATCATCAATCCAACCTTCATCTTCTAAGAGCCAAACAACTTTACTAAACGCTTCTAATAATTCAAAATCGCTACTCGTATAAGAGCTTGTGCCATGTTCCATTGCGTAATCGAATTCGCGTTGTTGGATATAATAAGTGGCGTAGGGAAAGCTAATAAAACGTTCTTCAGTTTGATGTGGTTTAATGGTAATGCCACCCGCATGGTCTTTGTGTAAATGACTCATCAACACTTTAGTAACCTGCGAAGGATTGATACCCAGTTTCATTAAATTATTATGGAGTTCTGGTGTTCCATTCGCATCTAAATAACCAAGGCCTGTATCTAAGAGGATCACGTCTTTTTCTGTAATGATTACAAAGGGTTGGATCTCTACTAATAAGCTGCCAACGGGTCTGCTATTTAATTGTTCGGATTGTTGATCAAAGGGTACGAAAACCTTTGTTTTATCAATCGTATAACTACCTTCTGAAATTGGAATGATCCGCATTGTAACTTAATTTTTAGCGTAATACCATTTGACGGTCCGCATCCAATCGTAATAAAATAAATATCAAAACTGTAAAAGTAAGTAACGACGATCCGCCATAACTAATTAATGGAAGCGCGATACCAATGATAGGAAACAAACCAATGGTCATACAAACATTCACTGTTATATGAAAGAATAAAATACTCGCAACGCTATAGGCATAGACCCTGCTAAAAGTACTTCGCTGTCTTTCAGCAATATTTACAATTCTGATTAATAAGAATAAATAAATGAGTAAGAATGTAGCGCATCCAACAAATCCAAATGCCTCACCAAGCGAAGTGAAAATAAAATCGGTATGTTGTTCTGGAACATATTTGCCTCGGGTCTGTGTTCCTTTCAAGAATCCTCGTCCGCTAAAACCGCCAGAACCAATGGCAATCTTACTTTGCCTAACATTATAATCATCGGGTTTAAAAGAAGCTTTTGCTCCAGCTGCTATTTCAGATTTATTATGTTTGTTCTGACTACAATCGTAGTCCTTACCAACGGCACTATAAATACGCTGACTCTGATAACACTCAAATACATTGTTGAAAATATAGGGCACAGCAAATCTTTGTATGCCTACGCAAATGGCCCAGGTAGCAACAATAATTAAAAGCAACTTACTGCTTCTTTTAATCTGTCTGCGTAGAATATAAATCAGAAGGGCCGCAATAGCGGTAAGAATAATTGCTAACACATTCGGTTCAACAATTAAAGTAGCTACTACCAATGCACCAAATGAAATGCCAACAACCAAGATACCCGCAGGTAAACCCTCACGATACATAGCAATGAAAAAACTCAGGTACACCAGAGCTAATCCTGTTTCATGTTGAAATCGAGCAAGTACTGCTGGAAATAAAACAATGCCAACTGCAATTAATTGAGAACGGGTTTTGGTGAAATCCATATTCTGCATCGACAGGTATTTTGCCAATGCGAGTGCAGCAAAT
Source organism: uncultured Bacteroidota bacterium (assembly GCA_903821465.1). GTDB lineage: Bacteria > Bacteroidota > Bacteroidia > Chitinophagales > Chitinophagaceae > Sediminibacterium. Next base: position 33,054 of record CAIJLK010000137.1, read on the forward strand.
ATTTTACAAAGCTCTGCAGGTTGTAAATTAAATCCGCCGCCAAGTGCGATCCAACTTTTTGAACCCTTGATATCTTTCCCAATCACAAAAGTTGCCAACATTAATAGAATCCCGAAAGCATAACCAAGGTTAGCAAATGCAGTAAACAATTTACTATCCGCCAATAAAATAAATGTGGCAATCAGTGTACATACGCCTGCAAAAATTAATTGTTTGCTATAATTTGTTTTGCCACCTAAAAATAGTTGCAACCAATTAGTACCTGTGCGATATTCTACCATGAATATGCAAAGGATCCCAATAGCAACAAGGATTGCATAAAGCGCAACGATAGTCCAATCCACCCCTCTTGAAACAGAATTATTTCTTGTATTCATTTTATGCCTTTAATTTTTTATTGTCGGGCAAGAGCATTACTAATTGCTCTTTATTATTTTCATTGTTGATTGGCATCTTATCGTTATTCTCTTCTTCTGTGTTATTCTTTTTTTCTTCAGCTTCAAGTTCTGCTTTTGCGGCAGCAGCTTCCTGAGCTAATTTAGCCTGACGTTGATTGTCTTTTCTTACATACCAATCTTTAATAGCGCTAGGAATTAAATCAGCTTTTGAAATACGTTCAACTTCTTCTAATCGATCAGTAGCGATTGTATCGTTCAAATATTTTTCCATCATGAACGCGCCGATCGGACCGGCCCATGTAGATCCGTAACCTGCATTTTCAACTATTACGGCAACGGCAATGGTAGGATTATCTTTTGGTGCAAAGCAAACAAAGAGTGAGTGGTTTTTTCCATGTGGATTTTGTGCAGTACCCGTTTTGGCGCAATACTCCACTCCAGGAACTTTAATGCCTGCGGCTGTTCCATAAATAGTTACATCATGCATTCCTTCGTGTACTGCTCTGAATACGGTATCGGCAGTATGTGTTACCACATGCTTACTTCTATATTTTGCTAAATAAACAGTATCGTCTTTTTCTTCCTGTTCAATGCTATCAACAAAGTGTGGCGTATAATAATAGCCCTTGTTCGCAATGATGCACATCATATTGGCGAGTTGTATTGGAGTGGCAGTCATTTTATCCTGCCCAATCCCAAGAGTTAAAATAGTACAGCTATTCCATCTGTTTCTGCCATATGCTTTGTTATACACAGCAGTATCTGGAACGCTTGCTTTGTTCTCGCTGGGTAGATCAACATCGAGTGCAGTACCCAGCCCAAATTTATTCATGTACTCTTTCCATTTCAAATAGCCTAGGGTAGAATTATGGTATTCCGGATTATCGATCGCCATTCGGAATACTTGTGAGAAATAGGAGTTGCAAGAGTTTGCAAGAGCCAATCTCAGTGATGCAGCATGTCCCGCATTCTTGTGTTCGCATTTAACAGTAACGCCACAACTAGTATAAGAACCATAACAAGGATAACCATAATTCGGTGTGATTATTCCTTCATCTAATGCAATCACGGCACCGAGTGGTTTAAAGGTAGAGCCCGGAGGGTACTGACCTTTAATGGCGCGATTAAACATGGGGCGTGCTGTATCGAGCAGCATTCTTCCCAGATTTTTTCTTCTCGCACTACCCGTTAAATCGTTTGGATTATAATTCGGAGAAGAAACCATCGCAATGATGCCGCCTGTTTTTGGATTGATGGCAACTGCACTTCCAATTTTATTGGCTAATAATTTTTCGGCCAATTGCTGAACTTCTACATCCACGCTGGTATATAAATTTCTACCTGCAACTGCACTGGTATCGTACATACCATTTTCATAGGGTCCCTGGATCCGGCTTTTATTATCTCTGATAAAACGTTTAATGCCACGTTCGCCCATTAATACTTTCTCGTAAGTTCTTTCTAGTCCATTCATTCCGGCATAGTCGCCCATTTCATAACCATCTTCCTTATGTCTTCTCAAGAAGCCTGTATCTACTTCTGCAATATATCCGAGAACCTGTGCACCGGTATTATAAGGATAGGTTCGAACAGAACGATCAATCAAATTGAAGCCTGGAAATTTATACATGTTCTCGTAGAGCTTAGCGTATAATTCCTGCGTCAATAAGGCCTCAAAAATACTTGGCTTCACACTAGTATTCTTGAAAACAATTTCATGCATTCTTTTTTTGTACTCAGTTGTATCGATATTTAAAATTCTGCAAAGTGCTAGTGTGTCAGTTCCTTTAGATTCAACAGGGGTAACTACTAAATCGTAACTAATGGTATTTTCTAACATCGCTTTTCTTTTACGATCATAGATAATACCTCTATCGGGATAAACGATTTTTCTATAAATGGCATTGTTCTCAGCTGCCATCTTGTATTTTGAAGAAAATATTTGCAGGTTGATGAGTTGTATCAGGATCACTACAAATATCAAAAGGAAAATGATTTGTACTACCCGGCTTCTGCTTTGATTAAATACAGACATAGTAGGAGTTTTATGCGGCGTTGGTACGGAATTTGGCTTTGCGGAAGAAAAGCATTTCTGTAATGAAAATGAGTAATAAACTAATTGCAGTTGTTCCTGCTACTTTTCCAAGAAAGTAAACAAAGTTGCCGAACTGCAACCATTCGATCAATACCAATAAGAAATGGTGTAAGAAAGTTAGGATCACGATATACAAACTATAAGGAGCCCATCCCATGCTTTTAATACTAGGTTCGATGTAACTGTTCTCGGTAGTATCCTGTGGAATCAATAAGTTCAAAAGGAAGGGGCGTAGATAGGCGATCAGCACACAAGCTGCAGCATGCAATCCCCCCACGCCGGTAAAATAATCGAGAGTAGTGCCAAAAAGAAAAGCCACGATCAATAAAAAGAAACGATTGATATTGAAGGGAAGCCAAAGGATAAAAAGGAAATAGATATAGGGAATAATGAACTGATGCAATGGCGGCACTTCATTCAAAATAAACACCTGAAAGAGGATGAACAAAATAAATCGGATAATATTTTTGATATAGTCGCTCATTAATTTTTTTCTGGTATGGATTCAATAGCGGTTTGTTCAGCATAGCGTAAATTCTCTACTAAATAAACATATTGAATGGAGAAAAAATTGGTTGCTGTTTTTACTTTTAGTGTATAAAAATTACTCGAAGGATCCGCCACAACACTGTTTATGGTACCTACCAATAAGTGTGATGGAAAGTTGGCAGAATAGGTGCTGGTTAATACGCTATCGCCCTTTGCTACTTTAGCACTCTTCGGAATATTTTTTAATAAAAGATAGTTGGGGTCTACGCCATCCCATTCAATGCTTCCCGCAATATTATCTTTTTTTAGCATGGCACTCACGCGGCTATTACGGTGCAGTAAACTCATGACGCGTGCATTATTTTCACTCACAATAACTACCACGCCAACAATACCATCAGAGCTAATCACGGCCATACCTTTTTTAACTCCTTGCAAACTACCTCTTTCTAAAGTAAGGTAATTGGTTTGAAGGGTAACAGTATTACCGATTACTTTAGCAGGGAAAAGTGTGTACTTACGAATTTTTCCAAGGCTATCTCTAACAGTTGAATCGATCAAAGTTTTTTTAGAACTATCAACGGCCTGGAAATTAATAGGTAATAGATTTCTGAGACGGGCATTCTCGGCCACCAACTGTTCATTGGTTTCGCGTAAGCTAAAATAGTAGCGCCAATTATTGTATTGTTTATCGAATCTACCAGTGATTTCGTTGGATGCGGAACTGAAAAACACCTGATGTGTTTTGCTGCTATTGCTGAGTAAAACAATACATGCAATTTCCAACAGCAGGAAGCTGAGGAAAGTGAAATTGCGTTGTATAAATAAGAAAATGTTTTTCAAAGCAGAAATTCAATTACTTGATACGGGTTAGTAATGCAGGATAAACGAAAAAATCAGTCCTGAATTGCACTCGGCCCATTTTATCTCATAATGAATGGGAAACGCTGATAATTTTTCAATGCCAAACCAGTACCGCGAACAACACTCTTCAATGGGTCGTCGGCAATATGCACAGGTAATTTGATTTTGTTTGCGAGACGTTTATCCAATCCGCGCAGCAATGCACCGCCACCAGTCAAATAAAGACCACGGCGGTAAATATCACCAGCTAATTCAGGAGGAGTTGTTTCCAATGCTTTGAGGATTGCTTCTTCAATTTTAAAAATACTCTTATCCAGCGCTTCAGCGATTTCTTGGTAGCTCACCATGATCTGCTTAGGAATACCTGTAACCAAGTCACGTCCGTTTACAGGCATATCATCTGGTGGATTATCCAAATCCTTCATGGCAGCACCCACAGTAATTTTAATTTGTTCAGCAGTACGTTCACCAATTAATAAACTATGGTAACGACGAAGGGCTTCCATGATATCGGCAGTAAATTCATCCCCTGCAATACGAATACTTTGATCACAAACAATACCCGCTAAAGCAATTACAGTAATACCGGTAGTACCACCACCGATATCGATGATCATATTACCAACGGGCTCTTCCACATCTATACCAATACCCAGGGCAGCAGCCATAGGTTCATGAATCATGTATACTTCTTTAGCACCTGCTTGTTCTGCACTATCTCTAACTGCACGTTTCTCCACTTCGGTAATGGAAGAGGGAATACAAATTACCATTCTCCAGCTAGGAGGGAATAAGGGCTTTTTGGGATAGATCATTTTGATCAACTCTCTGATCATTAACTCTGCTGCATTAAAATCGGCAATTACGCCATCTTTCAAGGGACGTACCGTGCGAATACTTTCGTGAGTTTTTTCATGCATCATTAATGCACGCTTACCCACGGCTAAAACTTCCTTCGGATTATTGCGGTTTAAGGCAACAATGGAGGGTTCATTTACCACAACTTCATCATTATGAATGATTAAGGTATTTGCAGTACCTAAGTCAATGGCAATCTCTTGTGTAAAAAAGTTAAACAATCCCATTATATATAATAAGTTCGAATGTGTGATTTAATGCTTGCAAAGATGTCTTTATTAATTGGAATTAACAAAGGCTTACCTTTGATTTTTCAAGGGTTTGTGGATATTAACAGCAGATTTAGTTAATAAACTGCATTTATTCAAATTCGAAGCCAATATCTTTTCTAAAATAGATGCCATCAAAACTAATATTTGATAATGCTTTTTTTGATTTTTCTACCGCATCTGATAAATTATTTCCAAAAGAGCTTACCGCCAAAACCCTGCCACCATTGGTTTCTACGCCATTCTCTGTTTTTCTTGTGCCCGCATGAAAAATCATAGTATCAGAATCGGTTGGTATATCAAGTCCGGAAATCAATTTGTTTTTTTCATAATCACCCGGATAGCCTCCGCTTACTGCCATTACAGTAGCACAGGATCTTTCATCGAAATTAATATTTGTATCAGCAAGTGTGCCATTATCCATTGCGGCAAAGAGACTCACCAAATCGCTTTGTAATCTGGGTAATACTACCTCAGTTTCTGGGTCGCCCAAACGGCAATTGTACTCTATCACCCAGGGCTCTCCATTCATATTCATCAATCCAAAGAAAATAAACCCATGATAATTCAGGTTTTCCTTAGCTAATCCCTTCACTGTTGGATCAATGATCCGATCCGTGACTTTTTGCATGAAAGCCTCGTCCATAAAGGGCACTGGGCTCACGCAACCCATACCCCCAGTGTTCAATCCTGTATCTCCTTCTCCAATTTTTTTATAGTCTTTTGCATGACCAATAATTTGATAATCTACTCCATCAGTTAGAATAAAAACACTCACTTCAATTCCGCTCAAAAAGGCTTCCACTACCACTTTGCTGCTGGCTTCGCCAAATTGTTTTCCTAGGATCATCTCTTCAAAACTCTTCAATGCTTCTTCGGTAGTTTGTGAAATAATAACCCCTTTGCCAGCTGCCAATCCATCGGCTTTCAATACAACCGGTAGAGAATGGGCGGCAATATATTTTTTACCATCTTCAAAGTTCGCTGCAGTAAACTCGGCATAAGCAGCCGTTGGTATCCCTTGGCGTTCCATGAATTTCTTGCTAAAAGCCTTGCTGCCTTCTAGTTGTGCCGCTGCTTTGGAGGGAGCAACAACGGTAATCTGCTGCAAGGTTGAATCGTTTTGAAAAAAGTCGTAAATGCCATTTACCAGTGGGTCTTCCGGCCCTACCACCAACATCCCGATCTTTTCTTGTAAACAGCCCTTCTTGATCGCTTCAAAATCGTTGGCGCCAAAAGGCAAATTCGTGCCAAATGCAGACGTGCCAGCATTTCCAGGGGCAATGAAAAGTTTATCGCAATGGTGACTCTGACTCATTTTCCATGCCAATGCATGTTCTCTGCCTCCCGATCCTAAAAGTAATATGTTCATGATCTGCTCTTAATTGATTGCGCGAAAGTAGAAATTTAGAAGGTCAATCCAAGCTTTCAGCGTCAGATATTGATTTAATCACTATTTTGGCAACTCATCCCAGATGGGAATCGAAACGAAAACTAAGCTGTATGAATCAGGAAATCGGACAGAAAGGGCATCCAAAGGGACTCTATGTGTTATTTGCCACAGAAATGTGGGAGCGCTTCAACTACTATGGCATGCGTGCCGTATTGGTTTTGTTCATGACAAAAGCATTGTTATTTGATAAGGTTTTTGCCAGCCATTTATACGGTAGTTATACCAGTTTGATTTATTTGACACCCTTGTTAGGGGGGTATATTGCGGACCGTTATTGGGGAAATAAACGGTCCATTTTGTTAGGCGGATTAGTGATGGCTGCCGGAGAATTTGTACTCTTTTTCTGCGGATCAGTGTATAGTAGCAATGCCGACCTTACCACTTTATTGTTCTTTACCGGATTGGGTTTGATGATTGCGGGTAATGGTTTTTTCAAGCCAAATATTTCATCGATGGTGGGTCAGCTGTATCCCGCACAAGACAAGCGGATCGATTCGGCCTATACTATTTTTTATATGGGGATCAATACAGGTGGCGCGATTGGTCCATTTGTATGCGGATTAGTAGGCGATACGGGAAATCCAGCCGATTTTAAATGGGCATTCTTAGCCGGCGGCATTGGAATGGTCATTAGTGTCATCACGCTTTATTTTTTGAACGATAAATATGTGGTGAGTCCGGATAATAAACCACTCGGAAAAACCCCCGAAAATGCAGATAAAAAATTCTTGAAGCCATTGAATATGGTTCTTGGATTGACTGTGCTTTCTGTGATTACTATTGCCCTTTTGTATATCGATGCTAAAAAAGTGAATTATTTATTCTATTTCTTGATTGGATGTATCGTATTAATTGCAACCATTATTTATTCTGATAAGACATTGAGTAAGGCAGAAAAAATTAGGGTCTCCGTAATTTTCACTGTTTCATTTTTTGTGATCTTTTTCTGGAGTGCCTTTGAACAGGCAGGAGCTTCACTCACTTTTTTTGCGGAAGAACAAACGCAGCGCGACCTAGGATTTTTTGTAGTTCCGGCAAGTTTTTTTCAATCTTTGAATAGTTTATTTGTAGTGAGTCTGGCGCCGCTATTTGCATGGTTATGGATCAAATTGGGCAAATATGAACCAGCATCACCATTTAAAATGTCGCTAGGTTTATTCTTATTAGCACTCGGTTATTTATGGATTGCATTTGGCGTTAAAGGCGTGCAACCAGGAATCAAAGTGAGCATGATCTGGCTCACAGGCATGTATATGATGCATACCATGGGGGAACTTTGTTTATCGCCGATTGGATTATCGCTGGTTAATAAATTAGCACCCGTAAAATTCGGATCACTGCTAATGGCTGTATGGTTTACTGCGAATGCATTTGCGAATAAATTAGCGGGTGTATTGAGTGGGTTTTATCCGGATGGGAAAACAACTTATTTCCTTGGATATAGCATTTCTAATATGTACGATTTCTTTATGCTTTTTGTAGCCATGGCAGGAATAGCATCCTTGATACTCTTTCTCCTTTCCACTAAGTTGAAAAAATTGATGGAACAATAGTGATGAAAAAGGCGATGGATTAGTTCATCGCCTTTTTTATTTGCGTACATTTATTTGTACTTAAACTCAATTTATGTCGGAACAAAAAAAAGCATTTCAACCCTTTATCGCGCCGGAAAAAAATATCCCGGAGCTGACCGTTAAATCAATCCTAGTAGGAAGTTTATTCGGTGTGATTTTTGGCGCTTCCACTGTTTATTTAGCATTGAAGGCGGGCATAACAGTTTCCGCTTCCATACCCATTGCCGTAATTGCCATTACACTGGGAAGAAAATTTTTAAAGACAACCATTCTCGAAAATAATATTATTCAAACCACAGGTTCCGCGGGTGAGAGTATTGCAGCTGGTGTAGCATTTACACTTCCTGGATTTTTATTTTTATCCTCACCTGATAGTGCTGAATATTTTAATTACCTCACTATTTTAATTCTTGCCATTGTTGGTGGATTACTCGGTACTTTATTAATGATTCCTTGAGAAAAGCACTGATCGTGAATGAACACGATAATCTGCCTTATCCGGAAGGTACCGCATGTGGAGATGTGTTGAAAGCTGGAGAGAAGGGCGGTGATTTTGCCAAAACTGCTTTCTGGGGTTTAGGCGTTGCCTTCCTGTATGCCTTGCTGCAAAAGGTTTTGCACGTAATCGCTGAAACACCTTATTATGCTACCCAACAAGCCAACAAATTTTTCCCTTCGGCAAAAGTGAGCGGAGAGATTACCCCTGAGTATATGGGTGTGGGCTATATTATTGGTCCGAAGATCGGTGGCGTTTTAGTTGCAGGTGGTGTATTGAGTTGGTTGGTATTTATTCCATTGATGTCATCACTGGTGCCACCAGATGTGATCGCCACACAGTTAATAAAATTGGGCTACTTAGCTGATATCACTAAAGCAGGAGGTGAGGGTTCATGGGATCCGATCACCCATCAGTTTGCAGATTATTCTGCTGCTGTTTATTATGCATTTATCCGTCAGATCGGCGCTGGTACAGTTGCAGCAGGAGGTATCATTACACTCATCAAAACAATTCCAACAATTGTGAAATCTGTGAAAGGAAGTGTGGCTTCTTTGAAATCAGAATCTGGTGCAGGAGCGGCTTCTATTTTGCGTACTGAAAAAGACCTGAGTTTGAAATGGGTAGGTTGGGGAAGTTTAGGTTTGATCGCACTGATCACTGTATTGCCGCAGGTTCCGGGCGATAGCATTTTACAAAAATTATTGATTGGTGTATTAGTAATTATATTCGGAGCATTATTTGTAACGGTATCTTCTCGCATTGTGGGTTTAATTGGATCATCTAATAATCCCATTAGTGGTATGACCATTGCTACGGTGATGGGAACGAGTTTGATCTT
>CAIJLK010000138.1 GCA_903821465.1 uncultured Bacteroidota bacterium
ATACCAAAAGCAACAAGCACCCAATTACTACTTCTGTTACCAATAAAAAAAGATTCGTTATTAGAATTTCTACCTGTCCACCAAGCAACACAAAGCAAAGTCAAAAAATATATAATGACAAATGAAAATAATAGCACTGGTGACATAAACTAAAATATTTAATCAGCTGATTTTCAAACAACCAACTTAACCTATTAATTAAAAGACAAAAAAGTAGTCTAATAAAGGGAGCCTTAATTAAGGCTCCCAAATTTATCTCAAACGATTACAAAAAAACTAGAATGCTGGATCAGCTGGCGTATTAGGATTATTATCTCTCTCACGGAAAGGATAAGGGAAAAGATTACGCTTACGCTCAGTAGTTGGCCTGCCGAACCTACGCATATCTTCCAATTTTAAACCACTCATATACAACTCAATACATCTATTACGATAGATCTGATCTAATAATTGCGCTTGAGTTAAACCACTTGCAATAGCAGGTTGTTTTGCAGTAACTCCAAAGGGATCTGAAGTTTTAGTTACTACATTATTTAATTCAGTTAAGGCATTTGTTAAATCATTATTTCTAGCATATGCTTCTGCTTTTATAAGGGATATTTCACCTGGAAGATATACTGGGAAAGGTGTTGATGTAGCTGCTCCGAAACCTACGATTCGGAAACGTGGTGCAACTGTAGGATTAATACTCATATAAAATGTGATACGACCATCACTATTTACTGGAGCTAATCCAACAGGTAGTCCGAATGTTGAATCAATAACTTGAAAAACGTTATTGGTAGATGTTGCAGTTTCAAAAATTGGATTCAAACTTACGGCATCGAAATTCATGGTACTTTTCTTGGATAGATCTACGGCATTTGCAGCAGACAATGCCAAATTATTATTACCAGAAAAAATAGCAAACCTAGCTTTTACTGCTTGTAATGAATTTACTAAATCATTACCTACAGGAATATTAGCGGTGAAAGCTGCACTAATTGGATTAGCTGCAATTGTTGTTAATGCAGCATCAATTGCCGCAATTGCACGTGTATAGCCTGTAATGCGATCACTAAATGTGATATTAGCACCAACACTATCTGGAACTTTATCCCAAAACATAGACATACTACCCATTGCTAATGCTTTGTATAATGTAGCATATCCAATCAGACCACTTGCGTAACCCTTATCGTTTAATTTTTGAGCCCCTACAATAACATTATTAGCGTCATAAATAATCTTATTCGCATTTGCCCATACGTTTGCAAGAATACTATTAGTTCCATCTACAGAACCGCCTCCTACACTCAATTGGTATTCTGCAGTATTACCTGCGTTCATTAAGATTAATTCATTAGTAGTAAAGCCATTTGCAGCTACGATGTTATAAACAGAACCGGCTCTACCCAATGCATAAGTTCTTTGCAAACTAACAGCAACTCCAGTTAAACCAGTTGAAGAACTGAATACCTGATCAGAGGTAGCCGCGTTAGGATTAATATAATTTTTCTTACAACCCATCATGCTCAATATCACTGATGCTGAGCCGAATATTATGATTGAATGTTTTAATATTTTTTTCATTTCTTGATAATTTTATAGGATTAAAATTTAGCCTGCAACCCAAAACTGAAAGTTTTTGGAATAGGCACTGAACCAAAATCAATTCCACGAAGAATAGTGCTTTGTCCACCTGCATTTACTTCAGGATCATAACCTCTATAAGTATCCCATGAAATCAAGTTTCTTCCACTAAAGCTTACTGTTAAATCGCTAATCCCTTTAATCTTACCAAAATTATAACTCAAAGATAATTCACGCAATTTGGTAAATGAACCATCTTCAACTCTCCATTGTTCAATCGCATAAATATTATTGACATAGCCTCGTGGTAATTGACCCATTTGCTCTTGCATAGCGATCAATCCATTACCAACACCCTGACGAGTTCTAAAATCAGCATTAAATACATCAACACCTTTAACTGCATCGATTTGAATACGTAAGCTCAGTTTCTTATAAGTGAACTCATTGGTTAATGTAGCTGTATATTTTGGATTAGGATTACCAATAATTTTCCTCAAAGTAGTTCCTGTTGGAAGTCCATTTGCATCACGTTGAACAGTGTATGATAATGGACTATTCTGCAATCCCTTTTCAATTTGTAAAAGACCAGCTGTATTTTTTACTTGATTTCCACTAGCGTCTACTGCAAAGAAAGTACCATAGAAAACTCCGATTGGTTGTCCTTCCAAAATTGCTACTGGGGCTCCAGCATTGGTACTTAACAATGTTAATGCCTGACCAATATTGATGGCTTTGTTTTTGTTTTGATTATAGATTCCAGTGATAGTCCAAGTAAAATCTTTTTTACTAATTGGAATAGCAGTCATCATTACTTCCACGCCTTTATTTTCTAAAGAACCAAAATTATCTAGCAAAGTTGAAAACCCATTAGTTGGTGAAATTTGACGGGTAATTAATAAGTTATTTACTTTCTTATTATACACGTTTACAGACATACTAATACGATTATCTAAGAAACCTAGATCAGTACCAAATTCAAACTCGGCTTGACGTTCAGGACCAACATTTGGATTAGCTAACCCTGAACTTGAACCCAATGAAGTTCTACCAACATAAGAAGTTGATGTGTAAGTATTGAAACGATCGTAAGCACCTATTCCTGTAAGGTTTCCACTTTCTCCATATGCGGCGCGAACTTTAAATAGATTCCACCATTTACTTACTCCTAATTTGCTCCAATAATCTGCACCTGATAATACATAACTTCCGCTTGCTTTACCGTAAGTCTGGCTTCTTTGATTATCTCCAAATACAGAAGAACCATCAACTCGAAGCGCTCCTGTTACAAAGAATTGATTTCTGAATTTGAAATTTTGCTGAATGAATTTTCCTGAAACAGAAATTTCGCTTCTTTGATCATTTCCTGGTAAAACAGTACTAGCACCATTTACAGTTTGTACAAAAGGAGCAAGTCCACGTCCTTGTAATAAAGAGTAAACTGATTTTTCATACTGTTGAGAAAATCCAACCTGTGTAGTTGATGCCCAATCTTTATTAATGCTAATATTATATGTTGCATTCAAATCATGATTGATAGCAAAGAAATTATTATTAGCATTACTAGCATAACCATTCAAAGTTGGATCCAAAGTTAATCCACCACCCCAAAATGCAGTACTTGCATTATATGCGAAAGGGGGAATATAGGTAGTTCCATTCTGAGTATAGTTATCTATACCCATGGTATAATCAATAGTCAAATTTTTAATTGGTCGTATTTTCAAACCAAAGTTTGAAATAACACGGCTAACTGATTGTTTTTGCTTAATATCTTCAATAACTGAGACTGGGTTAACTCTACCTCTTTCTCCAACTGCAAGAATATTTCCCAATGCATCTCTTTGTTGAATATTGTGAAAATTACCAATAATGGTTACAGAGTTCATTGGAGAATAAAATGAATTACCATCCGGTTTTTCATTGGCATTACTATTCACATAGTTTAATCCGATGTTTGCAGTTACCCATTTATTAAAAGTCTGTTCGATATTAGCCCTAAAACTATAACGTTGGAAATCTGTATTCTTGATAATTCCTTGATTAAAGAAATAAGAACCAGATACATAATATTTTGTTTTATCACTTCCGCCTGAAACAGACACATTATTGTCTGTACCGTTAGCGTGTTGGAAAATATAATCTTGGTAATCGTAGCGGGTAACATTGGTAGTATTAGTTAACGCTGGAGTAATAACATCTTGTGTTTGCGCTCCAGGACCGTCTGTTGGTCCACCAAATTTTGTAGGCGATTGATTTACATCAAGCTTTTTGCGTAAACTACTGTTTATATAGTTTGTTGAAAACGATACAACTGGTACACCAGATTTTCCTTTCTTAGTAAAAATTTGAACTACACCTGCATTCGCACGGCTACCATAAATAGCTGCAGCTGCTGCACCATTTAATACTTCAACTCTTTCAATATCTGCAGGATTAATATCGACCAATCTATTCTGACCAATACTTCCAACAAAATTATTACCATCATAACCACTTTGTGTATTGGTTACGCGGTTTGTACTATTGTTTACAATTACTCCATCAATAATATATAATGGTTCTGAAGAAGAAGAAATAGTACTAATCCCCCTTAATCTTACAGAAATTCCACCTGCAGGATCACCACTATTTTGTGTGATTTGAGCTCCTGCGGTTTTACCTTGCAATGCAGCCAAAACATTACCCGTTGCTCCTTTTGTTAATTCATCTCCTTTAATTGAACTAATATAAGAACCTAACTGACGGCGAGTAGTTCCTTGGGAGTTACCAGTTACTACAACTTCATCTAATTTTGAAATTTCTTCACTTAATACTGCATCTAGATTATAGATTTTAGCAGTTCCAATGGATAAACTAATCTCTTTTGTTTTATAACCAACACCTGCAAATACAATTGTGTAATTACCAGTTTTAAGGGAAACATTCAAAGAATAACTACCTCCATTATTTGATAATGTTCCAAATTTGGTTCCTTTTACCAAAACAGTAACTGATTCAGCAGAAAGCCCCGTAGTAAGGGTAACTTTTCCAGAGATAATTTCTTGGCCAAAGCTGCAGGCCACAATAAAATTTAAGACCAGTACCAAACAGATTGGCTTCCATTTGTTCAGCCATTGTTTTTTTTTCATAGTCGTCTGATTTAATATTTAAAAATGAGGAATCCTTGTTTACAAAAATTATTGAAAATAGAGGTCAGATTTTCGATTATAATTAATCTATTATTTTTAATTTTAATGTCTGATTTAACCGGAACTAAAACATATTTATTGTTTTAATAAATTAATCTGATCCGATTATTTTTAACATTTTAATTAGAATTTGAAAATGGAATCTCGCATAAAAAA
>CAIJLK010000139.1 GCA_903821465.1 uncultured Bacteroidota bacterium
CTTCTACAAATGGTTACTTTGAAATGCTCGAAAAAGCAAATGAACAATCTAGTGGCTTCACTACTAAACAAGTTCCATTTACCATTAAAGCAAATGGAAAAGCAACTATCAATGTTCCTGTTAGCGATAACTATGAAGCAACCATTAATATGTATCTCAACGGCGTATTGCAAGATCAGGTGTTCATGGCCGATGGTAACTGGAGCGTAATTGCAGATCCTGCAAATAGCACACTGAAATCGTTCAAAGTAATCAACGATCCTAAACGTGTGATCGATAATAAAGAGGACTTCTTATTATTCAGAAATGTACAACTGGAAGCAGCTACTTCTAATTTTGTTTCGATGTACAAAATTTTAAGAGGCAGTGGTACTCCACAAGACTTAACTGGATATAGATCATTCCAATTTACTGCCGATGGTTCTGGTGCTACCATGTTCATTACACTCGTGAAAGCTGGTGTTACAAACTGGGCAGATCAGTATAGCTTAACACTACCTCTTAGTGGAAGCACGAAGGATTATAAGATCAGCTTGGATGACTTTGTTTCTACTGCTTCAAAAGCTAAGATCGATCCGAAAGATATTTCGATGGTGATCTTTGGATTTGCTGCGAATGGTGGCAGATTAAGTAATGTTACTGCAAACATTAGTAATGTGGCTTTCTCTAAGACTGACTTCGCTTATCTGAACAGCTTGCAGTCGAAAGAGATCAATGTGTACCCTAACCCTGCTAAAGGTGGTTCATTTGTGGCTTCCTTTAAAGCGCCTAGTGCTACTACTTTAACCATGAGTATTACAGATGCCAATAGCGGTAAACTGATCTTTAGTAAATTAGTGAATGCAACGGTTGGTACAAATTCAATTCCAGTGCATCTAGATCTTACAACTGGAATTACCACTTATATTCTTTCTCTAGAAGGAGCAAGTGGTAGATACACACCTAAAAAAGTATTGATGGAAAAATAATTTATTCAATAACCCCTTGGTGAAGGTTGTCCTATTTAGGGCAACCTTTTTTTTGTGCCTGAATCAACAGCAGGGATATAAATACAAATTCGTTTGTATTTATTTTTTGCATTATTAGTTAGATTTTGTGACGAATTAGTTGAAGGAAATCTAATACTTACAGAATGATTGTTTATCAGATGTATGGCTTTTTTCTAGCCTTTGCCCTTTTAATGAAATTTCTTCATCCACCCCAAAAATCTTTTAGGATGAGAACACCCTGGTATTGGGATCTCTTCAACTGATTTATAGGTAATTCGTTGATTTATTAATGATTTTTTCGAGAAAAATACAGGATAGTTGGTATTTCCGGTGGGATTTAATAGATGCACTTTTACAATATCCAAATTGAATTAAAAACAATTAAAACTTATACCATGGCCTTTGAAATTTACGGATCAATTCTAGCACTAGCTATCATCTTATTCTTATTGCATCCTGCTAAGAAATCTTACAGAGCAAAAGCTAAGATCTAATTAATAAAAATATTTGTTAGCTCCCAATCCAACGGTTTACTCATCATGAGATAAACCGTTTTTTTTTGTCATTAGTTTGTCATTTTATTAGTCATAACTTTTTCGTCAAAACAGTGAATAAAAAATACAAGTTTGTTGGTATTTAATCTATATTCACAAATAACTTTTTTTGTTAAAGATTAATTTAAAAATTTATTTTTTATGGCAGTAGATATGTATTTATTTTTTATTGTTTTTGGTGTGATTTTATATTTTATATATCAACCATCAAAAACAAAACAGTAAAACGTTTTTCTATTTGCAGTTTTTGTCCGTCCCCCATTTTTAGGCCCTTCATATTCTTTATGAGGGGCTTTTTAACTTAATTCCTTTAAAGCAGTTACTAAAACATCCAGCTCTTTCGTTGTTGTAAAAACATTAGGTGTGATCCTGCATCCATGCACATTTGCGCCATCTATCGCTACGGTATAAATTTTATATTTCTTTAAAAGTGTTTCTGCTAAATCACCAGGCTTCATTCCTTCTATACCTACATTTGCAATGGCACAAGAACGCTCTGGTTGCTTTGGTGTGTTCACCATTACCTTGCCAACCCCACGCACTTTTGTTGTCCAATATTGTTGCAGATATCTTAACCTTGCTTCCTTCTTTTCAACACCGAGTTTCAGATAATAATCTACTGCATCAGCAATGGCTAAATCAGTATGCACAGGATGTGTACCGATATGATTGAGTCGCCCTATGGTCTCCAACGCTTCATTCTCAGCTAATAACGGCCAGATCTTTTTGACCTTTTCTTTTCGTACATATAAGATTCCAACTCCTAATGGAACACTTAACCATTTATGCAAACTTGCACCATAATAATCGCAATGTAAATCAGGTATAGTAAACTGTATATGCGCAAATGCATGTGCGCCATCTACCATTACTTCCACACCCTTACTATGCGCCATATCACAGATCTTTTGAACGGGTAAGATCTGTCCGGTTATATTAATCATCTGCGATACCATGATCAATTTTGTTTTTGATGTAATGGCATTTGCATAAAGCTGCACTATCTCATCATCACTTTTTGGATGATTAGGAACGGACAAAACTTTATTTACAATTCCAAATCTTTTGGCCGATTGCTTAAACATTTCTAACATAGATCCATAATCCTGCTCCGCCATAATTGCTTCATCGCCTGACTGCCATGGGAAACCTCCGATGATCATGTCGAGCGACTCAGTCGTGTTTCTTGTCAACACCAATTCATCGCTACTGCATCCTGCTAATTTTGCTACTTGTGCAGCCACATTTTTCTTATTATCGAACTGAACAGTTCGCATATAATAAGCACCTTGATAATTTACTTCTCTGATATGCTCAATATATTTTTCAAGGATTGGTTTTGGTAAAATATTATAATAACCATTCTCTAGATTAATGTATTCGGGCTTCAATAAATAATGACTTCTGATGCCTTCCCAAAAATCTTCATCAGTTGCTAATTCCTTTGGGGATTTGTTTTCCATTGAACTGATCAATGAATGCAGATCGTCGGTCTTGAAAGAAGATCCGATTCCTATTAAAGCGAGGCCTTTTAAAAAACTACGTTTGTTCATATATCGTGAATTTGTATTGTTAGGATTGCTTAATCGATTTTGAATATCGGAAATTTCAATGAAGGTTTGGAAATAAGTTTAAGTTTGCAAATGCAAGTTTTTAATACGAATAGCAAAATCATCATTACCTGCCATAAATGGTTATCTCCTGCATTAACCAAAGAAGTAATTGCCCTTGGATTTAAAATTGATAGAAGCTTTCAGACAGGTGTGGAACTTACTGGCTCTGTGATTGATTGTATTGTATTGAATCTGAATTTGAGATGTGCCAGTCAGGTCATGTATTCACTTAAATCATTTATTTGTAACGATCCGAATGAGTTGTACAAGAATCTGGTTACGATTGAATGGGAAAAATTAATCGCTCCCGATGGCTATTTCTCTGTGACTAGTAATGTATTTCATCCCACTATTCAAACCAATCTATTCGCTAACCTTCGCGTGAAAGATGCGATTGTTGACAGAATGCGCGAGACCATGAATGCCAGGCCAAGTACGGGCTCTGAACTCAGTGGGGCCGTGGTTTATTTATACTGGAAACATGAAGAAGCAGAAATATTCCTTGATACTTCGGGCGAAACCTTAGCCAAACATGGCTATAGAAAATTACCAGGTAAAGCACCCATGCTTGAAGCTTTGGCCGCTGCTACCATACTTTCTACAAAATGGGATAAAAAAGCCCCATTTGTGAACCCTATGTGTGGCTCTGGCACTTTGGCTATTGAAGCCGCTTTAATCGCCACAAACCGCGTTCCAGGCCTTTTAAGAACTAATTATGCCTTCATGCATCTAAAAGGATATGTGCATGAGTATTATTTGAATGTGCGGAACAAATTAGAGGGGCAGATC
This sequence comes from uncultured Bacteroidota bacterium, assembly GCA_903821465.1. Classification (GTDB taxonomy): domain Bacteria; phylum Bacteroidota; class Bacteroidia; order Chitinophagales; family Chitinophagaceae; genus Sediminibacterium. The sequence goes on from CAIJLK010000139.1 coordinate 3,946, forward strand.
CATATTCCTGAGGGACTAAAAATCATTGCTTCAGATCTTAGTGAGAAAGCTGTTTCAATTGCTAAAATTAATGCCGCAGCAGCGGGTGTTGAAGATCTGATCGATTTTCAGGTTTGCGATTTTGAGGCTTCTACTTTACCTGAAAGCGATGGAGCCGTAATTATGTTCAATCCAGAATATGGCGAAAGGCTGGGAGATGAGATCGAATTAAATGCTACTTATGCCAGAATGGGCGACTTCCTCAAAAATAAATGCAAGGGATATACGGGCTATATTTTTACAGGAAACCTTGATCTGGCGAAGAAAATTCGCCTGAAACCGAGTAGAAGAATCGAGTTTTTTAATGCTACGATCGACTGCCGCCTGCTGGAATATGAGCTATATGCAGGTACAAAACGTACAGATAAATTATCATAGAA
>CAIJLK010000140.1 GCA_903821465.1 uncultured Bacteroidota bacterium
ATGCCAGATCCGCAATTGTTAATGGACCTGGTTACAACACGTATGACTTTTGGAAAATATAAAGATCGACTCATCTGCGACCTTCCTGATTTTTATTTAGAATGGCATCAACGCAATGGTTTTCCAAAAGGAAAAATGGGCATGCTGTTGGCAACGATGTATGAAATAAAATTAAACGGACTAAGTTTTCTACTCGATCCACTGAAAAAACATTGATGCCTACTATGCAAACAATCGATTCTCCTGCACATATTTTACAAAGCATATTTGGTTACGATAGTTTTCGACACAATCAAAAACAAATTATTGATCAAATCTTGGCAGGTAGAGATGCGCTTGTATTAATGCCTACTGGTGGTGGTAAAAGTCTTTGTTATCAAGTGCCCGCCTTGTGTTTGCCTGGGGTAACGGTGGTAGTAAGTCCGTTAATAGCACTCATGAAAGACCAAGTTGATGCACTTGTATTAAGTGGTGTGAAAGCTGCATTTTTAAACAGTACACAATCTATTTCAGAGCAAGCTGCTTTATCAGAACAATTAAAGCATAACGAACTCAAGTTAATTTATGTTGCTCCTGAACGGTTAGTTGGTCAGGATAAACAGTTCTTACAATTTTTAAAAACCATTCCTGTTTCCTTATTCGCTATTGATGAAGCGCATTGTATCAGTCAATGGGGACATGATTTCAGACCCGAGTATCGGGTATTAGGCGAATTGAAGGATGCATTTCCGGATACTCCCATTATTGCATTAACGGCAACTGCAGATGCTGTAACAAAAAAAGATATTTTGTTACAACTTCATTTGAAAGACCCGGGTGTCTTTGAAAATAGTTTTAACAGGCCCAATATCTTTTATACTGTAAAACCTAAACGAGGTTACTACGAAGAGCTCACCGAATATTTAGAGGCGCATAAAAACGATTCTGGTATTATATATTGTTTAAGTAGGGCGGCAACAGAAAAGCTTGCTGAAGATTTAGTGGAAGACGGTTTCCAAGCTGCTGCATATCATGCTGGGTTGGAGAAAAATATTCGCGACGAACGGCAGGATTTGTTTTTAAAAGATGATATTAAGATCATGGTGGCTACTATTGCTTTTGGTATGGGCATCAATAAAAGTAATGTGCGTTTTGTAGTTCATGCAGATCTACCCAAAAACATAGAGGGATATTATCAGGAAACCGGGAGAGCCGGTAGGGATGGTTTGAATAGTGACGCATTGCTATTTTTTGGTGCGGGGGATGTAATTAAATTAAAAAATTTTGCGCAGATAGAAGGAAATGAAGAACAGACAAAGATCTTATTAAAAAAATTGGATCAGATGGTTCAGTTCTGTGAAACCAAGCGTTGCAGAAGAAAATATTTATTGAATTATTTTGGTGAGCAGGCATCTGACAATTGCGGTAGTTGTGATGTTTGCCTTAGCAGCAAAACATTAATGGATGCTACTTTGATTGCACAAAAATTCTTGAGCGCTGTAGCAAGACTCAATGAAAGATTTGGAGCAGGATATATCATTGATGTGTTGCGAGGAAGTAACTCTGAAAAAATCAGAGAAGAACATAAGAAGCTTACCGTTTACGGCATTGGAAAGGATTTGAGTAAAGACGAATGGCACCATTATGCGAAAGAGTTATTGTATGAAGACTATTTACAACAATCCAATAGTGAATATCCGGTCTTGCAATTAACCGAAAAAAGTAAGGAAGTGTTATTCAAATCGGGGAAAGCTTTTTTGAATTTGCCACAGAAACAAATCATTAACAAGGAGCCAGTCATCTTCCAACAACATGCTTACGAAAAGGAGCTGTTTGAGAACCTGAAAAGATTGCGCAATAAAATTGCACATGAAGAAAATATCCCACCCTATATTATTTTTAGTGATTCCAGTTTGTTAGATCTGGCTACTTATTTGCCTATCACTAGTTCTGATCTGCCAAATATTTCTGGATTTGGAACTTATAAAATTGAACGGTATGGGGCTGCTTTTTTAGAGATGGTTCAAGATTATTGTATAGAATATCAGATGGCAACAAGGATGGAATTGAAGGGCCCACCCAAAAAGAAAGTGACCAAGCTGGTCAAGGAAAAAGAGTCTGATACTAAGAAACTCAGTTACGAGCAATATCAACAGGGTAATAGTATTGAAGCGATAGCTGAAAAAAGGGGATTGTCTCCAGCAACTATTGAATCACATTTGAGTTATTATATACAGCAGGGGAAATTAAATCTGAATGAATTTGTGAAGCATAACCATCAAGAACTGATCAAAGCCGCTATAGAGAAACATGGCAGATTAAGTCTCCGGAAACTTAAAGATAATTTACCAGATAGCATTAGTTATGGGGCTATCAGAATGGTACTGAATTCAATACCTGTTGAATAGTTTTTCTATTTTATTTCAAATAGCCCATACAGATTGCAAGCATTTTTTTAACTTCAATATATGGCAGCCAATACTAAACTCAAAATGTTTGCAAAAAAAGGGGGATTAAGTGCTGAACGTACGCGCGATATTTTTGTAATGAACCCAACTGCTCCTCCTGAGCGGGAGCATGTCGTTAATTCGCATATTCATGTGTTTGATTATGGGACAGACTATTTTAATGAGGCTGAACATCCTACAACAGAAGCGTGTTCTGTTTATAAAGATAATGGACGCATTACTTGGATCAATGTTGGTGGAATAAAGATGGAAGAGGTAGAAAACATTTGTTCGCATTTTGATATACACTATTTAATTGTTGAAGATATCCTTAGCATCAATCAGCGACCAAAGATGGATGATATGGATACTGTATTATACTGTTTATTAAATATGCTATACTTTAATGAAACATCTGGTTCGGTAGAGACTGAACAAATCAGCATTTTGCTTGGTAAAGATTATGTAATTTCTTTTCAAGATGATAGCAGTAGAGATGTGTTTGATGGTATTAGAGAAAAGCTAAGGATCCCATCGAGTAAACTAAGGCAATCTGGGGCGGACTATTTATGTTATGCATTATTAGATATGATAGTAGACAATTATTATATCGTAATGGAAAAATTGGGAGAGCGAATTGAATTACTAGAAGAAGAAATTATTCGGTTCAATAATACTAATTCTATTTCTGATATAAATAGTTTGCGTAAAGAGATGATTGTATTGAAAAGAAATGTTGCACCGGTTAGAGAATTGGTGAATGGTTATATAAGAAGCGATAGCGATTTATTGGAAGAGCGAACAACGAAATATTTCAAAGATGTTTATGATCATATAGTGCAAGCAAATGATCTTTCTGAGAACTATCGAGATATGATGATCAACTTACAAGATTTATATCTGAGTAATGTGAACTTAAAGATGAATGAAGTAATGAAAGTAATGGCGATAGTTACTTGCTTATTAGCACCTGCTACAGTTATTGGAGGTGTTTTTGGAATGAATTTCGATCGAATACCTACTTTACATAATCAGTATGGATTTTTTATAGCTGTCTTCTTTATGGTATTGATCCCAATCTGGATGTTGTATACGTTTAGAAAACGGGGCTGGTTCTAACAGCCAGAAATCAACTATGATTGTTGATGAGAATACTTATCAATGATCGAAAACAGGTCGTTTGGATTAAAAGGCTTAGTGATACAATCGTTCATTCCAAATTCTCTAGCCCTGCCTTGAACATCCATAGTGATTGATGCAGTAAATGCAATAATTGGAACCGTTGGGTTAAACTCTCTAATAATTTTTGTAGCTGTGTATCCATCCATTACTGGCATTTGTAAGTCCATCAGAATAATATCATACTTAATATTCTTTGCTTTCTCAACAGCAATTTCTCCATTATTAGCAACATCAACAGTCGCATTCCAATTTTGAAGCATTTTTTCAGCAACCAAAACATTGAAGTCAACATCTTCTACTAAAAGAATATGAATCTTATTCAGGTTTGGCGCTTCGAAGTTGAGCATCTTTTTATTTTCCTCTAACACATTAGTATTACTTTTCTTGAAGCAGAGTGTAAAAAAGAATTTCGATCCCTTGCCAACTTCGCTATGTAACTGAATTTCGCTATTCTGCAATTGGAGAAGCAATTTAATAATTGTTAAGCCTAAACCTGACCCGCCATATTCTCTAGTAATATTTGTATTTGCTTGTGTAAATCTGTCGAAGATCATTTCTTGCTTATCCTCTGATATACCAATGCCTGTATCAACAATGGCAAAATCAACATAAACAGATTCATCTGCAATTCTATTCAAAAGCACTTCAATGGTAATAACACCTTTTTTTGTGAATTTGATTGCGTTTGAAATAAGGTTATTTAAAATCTGGCCAAGTCGAATATCATCTCCAATCACAAAATCAGGAATGTCCTCATCGAACATGAGACGAAGATTGTTGCCTCGCTCTTCTGCTCTTAACCGATGTGCAGAACGAAGATTTTTTATATACTGTTTAAGGTTTATATCTCTTTCAGCTAAAATTATTTTTCCTTCTTCTAACTTACCATAATCGAGTACATCGTTAATAAGACTCAATAGGTTCTCGGAAGAGATTTTCATTACGTTTAATAATTCTTTCTGCGAAGGGAGTGGGTCTTGATAGTGAAGTAGATTGTTTGTACCAATGATTGCATTAAGAGGCGTACGAATTTCATGGCTCATAATAGAAAGGAATTCGCTTTTTGCCCTTGAAGCTTTTTCAGCTGTTTCCTTAGCCAGAATTAATTCTGCTTCTAGTTGTTTTGATCTTTTGATTTGTTCTTCTAGAAAGCTAATAATATTAATAAGATCCTCATCTTTATCATCAAATATATTGGCTTCTGAAGGATCTAAAGCGCGGATAGCTTCTTTAAGTTTTACAATGGAAGCCTTACGGATATCTATTTGAGCTTGTAGATCAGCATTTACTTTCTGATATTCTTTTTCACTTATTTCGAAAGCATGATCCGCTATTTTTTTATCACGGTCGAAAGAGTGATAGCTTTTACTAATGGTATTCAATAATAGTTGCAATTCTGCATTATCTTGATAGTTCGTAGTCAGGATTTTGCGAATCTGTTTTTCTAAAATTGAGTGGTATTCCATAAGGGTCGTCTAAATTAACGTTTATTGCTCTGAAAAAGTTGTAATTGTCATAGTTTGATTATGCAATTCACATTTTGTGAGTGGGTTAAATGGTGAAATTTCTCCATAAGAATAGAACCCAGTAATACAAGTAGCGTCTCCAAAAACTTTCTTTGCAGCAATCAGTTCGTCCTCCGTCCTTTCCTGTAGAATTAATTTTCTACCAACACAACTAATCAGTATGGCTAATTCGGGTGACTTCTTTTCTTTATCAAATGAGGTTTCAGCTGCAGTTGCAGATGCGCTAACGAGTTTTTCGAAATTGGCTTTCATCAAACGAACTTTTGAACCTTCTGGAAGATTGCCAGCAAAAGTCATTGACTTTTCAGATTCATTTAATGACAAAATTGTTCTAACCAAATTTCTTTCTGAATTTTCTAATCGCATTGATAAAGGAAATAATAATGCTGATCCAGGAAGTTCTTCTGCATAGGGTCCGAGGTACTCTTTGTATAGATCAAGCGCGTTATCACCATCTATTTCATACAATACATTTTTATCTGATTTAGTAATGATTCTTTCTTTACCAAACTCATCCCATCCCCCCAAAGAGCTATGCCCAATTTCAATGTGATTGCCATAGAAACCAACAGCAACAATATTTCCTTCGCTTGCTGCTTCATTTAACCCAACCACCGTTTTATTAAATCTTGCTCCGTCGCCTGCTAAGCCGCCTGTTATGGGTAAACATTTATAATTATTTTCATTTAATCCATTTACCAACTCACTTCCATTTATTTTAGTTCCATCAGAAATTATAAATATGCCATTTAACTCATCGCTATTTAAGGAATTATAAAGGAATTTCCCCGTTTCAAAACTGTTGGCATGCTCACCAATGCTTGTCTTTATAGAGCGAACTGTTGTTTTTTCGAATTGAATGGCGGTAACAATTAAAGTATCGTCATGAACTTCATCATTTATAATCTCGCCAGCTGTTGAGCAGGAAACAATTGAAGCATTTGGATACCTTGCTTTAATTGTATCAAAATAATTCTGGTTACTCGTTAATTCGCCAGATCCAAAAACAATTGCTAATTGAGATTTAGCAGCATCAAAATTAGTACTGGCTTGTTTGGTAAGCCACTGGTTGTTTTGAAATTGTATTTGCTGTGTTTGCATATAAATGAGTGTTATTATCCTTGTTACAAATTAATATTAAAATTGTTGATATTCGGCATTTAATTTATTCGTTTTTCACTATGTAAAATCACACCTGTAATGATTCTCGGTGATTTCAACAAGAAAATTCGGTGTTTTAACTGAGCTGATTTATGGAGAAGCTAATTAATTTTAAGAAAAATATACAATGGAATTCAAGGATACATTAATTCAGTTTGAAATTAATGATTCATTAGTAGTAGGCCTATTAAATGGTGATATTACTTTTTGGGAATTTCGTTCCAACTCTCGAGAGTTTAGGAAAGTCTTTAATGAAGGTATGTTTACCAATAGGATATCATTTGCTGAAATCAATGCTTCAGCCGAGAAATTAATCGATGCCCTATACCATTCCTTGGAAGATCAGTTAATTAAGAATCCAATGATCAAGTTCAATGATCGTGAAACAATTGAACTCATTGGATTTAGTAATCGATTATAAAACAAGCACTTATATATTGATAAAAGTATTTAATCTATCAATCTCTCTAACTTATTTTAATGCAATTCCAATAAAATGAACTAAAAATCGTTTATTGCATACGACGGTATTGAACATCCCTATAAAAGCAAGTGCTTATTGCTAGTAAACATGAAAATTAAGGATTATTCATCTGGTATCATTATAGCAGTATTCCTGTTAAGCTCATGCATCAAAGCCTATGAGCCACCGGTGATTGTAACAACTACTCCTTTCAAGGTGACAGATGTTGCTGGTATTTACAAACAAGGAACTTTATATTTAGAAAAAGCCTTACTCGATTCTGTTTCTTATAAAATTATTGATGACACCAGTAATTTTTCGTTAAGCTATTATCTAAAAGACACCATTTTTGTTAGTATCAATAGCAATTCTCCTGTATCGAATAAAAGGTATAAAGTGGGTTTATATGATAGTTTAAAGAATACCATATCCACTACCTATAAGTTTCACAAGACATATACCGACACGCTCTATTATTTGTATAACCTGTCTTATAATCTCGATGTTACTTTATATTATCCTGAAACTCAAAAGAAATCAATTGCAGTTCTAACTAACAGTAGTATAAAAGCTCGAAACTTTTATACAATTTATATCGAGAATGTATTATTTAGTGCCAACCTTCAACCCAAGTAGGCATTCCACCTTAAATACAATTAAGCATAATTATTGACCACTGAATTGCCGATTAAGTTGTAAGTTTAAAGGAAGAAACTCTTCTAGATTTTATCTCTTAAATCAGGCACTATGAGTAAGAAGCATCCACATCCTCACAAACACGCAACCGTTAAGAAACCAAAGCCCAATCATTTTTGGGTAGTGTTAATCATCAGCATTATTTTATGTGGTTATTGGATTGGGCGTTTATTTTTGAATGCCTACAGATATCCAACATTAGGACAGGCCGATCAATTACTCTGGTTGCCAATAGTGATCTGTACCAGTTGTTTACCTGTATATTTATTTGTTCATTTAAACAAGGAACATTTCAAAAAGAACAGCATTTTTTGGATTCCTGTAGTTCTGCTCATTGCAACCGGAATTGCAGTGTTGATCATTCGATAGTTTTCAAATTAATCGATCAAAATTGGTAGTTGATTCGCAACTATACATCAGCCTCATTATAAGAAAGATGCAGGCTATTGATATTTGTTTGTACTTGTCTACATGTTACACCTGCACTTTCGAGCATTAGTCTAGATGCTTTAGCTGAATCTGTTCCTTCGTATTTGTCAGACAGGTAGATCACTTCGGTAATGCCTGATTGAATGATCGATTTGGTGCATTCATTACAAGGGAAGAGGGCCGTATAGATTCTGCAGCCATGAAGGTCCATCCCAATATTATTTAAGATGGCATTTAGTTCGGCATGACAAACAAAGGGATATTTTGTTTCTAGAAATTCTCCTTGTTTAGCCCAAGGAAAAGCATCATCATGGCATCCTGCAGGGAGTCCATTATAACCAGCCCCCACAATTCTATTTTTATCATTCACAATACAGGCGCCTACTTGTGTATTAGGGTCCTTGCTGCGTTTGGCAGAAAGCAATGCTACGCCCATGAAATATTCATCCCAGGAAATATAGTCTTGTCTCTTTTTCAAAATAGTGCTTTAGCGTTTGAATGATAGCGAATGTAAGAATTTTAAAAATTACTAAACCAATTTTCAATAGTTGATTGCTCAGTTTTTACAAACCCCTTGAAATTATATTCATTAGTTTGGGAATCATATTCGTAATCAGTTTGATAGTCACGAAAATTATTTGCAGCATCTTCAATAGCATCCATAATAAATTGTACTTCTTTGTTGGTCATTGTTGGATGTATAGAAAGTCTGATCCATCCTGGTTTGCAGGAGAGGTCGCCCGTATGTATCATATCCAATAGTTCATAAGATTCCAATTCATTCACGTGCAATAGTAAATGTCCATAAGTTCCTGCACAGGCGCAACCTCCGCGGGTTTGAACCCCGAAACGGTCGTTTAGGATTTTTACGATCAAGTTATAGTGAGCTCCTTTTACAATAAAAGAAATGACACCGAGTCGTTTTTTATTATTTCCTTCTAAGAGTTCAATATTGTTGATAGTAGAAAAACGTTCAAATATTATTTTCAATAATTCTTCTTCCCTTTTCTGAATATTTTCAACCCCCATTGCTTCTTTTAGTTTAACACTCATAGCCACTTTAATTCCTTGCAGAAATGGCGGTGTGCCACCATCTTCTCGATGTTCGATATCGGTAATATATTCATGAACTTTCCATGGATTGGTATATACAACTGTTCCACCACCTGGTTGATCTGGAATAATATTCTTGTAGATTTTTTTATTGAAAATCAAAACGCCGGAGCTGCCCGGACCGCCTAAAAATTTATGGGGAGAAAAATAGATGGCATCTAGGTCTGCACCTAATTCAGTAGGATGCATATTGATGTTTATATAAGGAGCAGAGCAGGCAAAGTCAACAAAGCAAAGTCCATCATATTCATGAATTATTTTTGCAATTTCATGATAGGGGGTTTGAATGCCGGTAACATTAGAGCAGCCAGTAATGGCAGCGATCTTATTCTTTTTGTATTTGTATTTTTCTAGTAGCGTTCTGAAATATACCAAATCAACATTTCCATCCGCATCCGATTTAATGATCTCCACCGTTGCAATGGTTTCTAACCAAGTTGTTTGGTTTGAATGATGTTCCATATGTGTTACAAAAACAATTGGCTTTAGTTCATCATCGATCTGTAAGTAGTCGTTAAAAAACTGATGAATACTACGCACATTTTCTTTAAGGGTTGCATTTTTAGGGATCATTCCCTGCTTCACATAATCCATAATCCGTTCTGGCATTTTTAGTCCCAGTATCCGTTGCAACTTATTTACGGCCCCTGTCATTCCGCTTCCGCAAAATATCAATACATCATCCTTTCCGGCACCTACATGTTTTTTTACAATCTGTTTGGCTTCCTCATAAGCCTTGGTCATTAGTGTACCAGTTACAGTGGTCTCTGTATGGGTGTTGGCAAGAAATGGCATTAGCTCATGCTGAATAGTATCTTCAATGGGCTTGTAACATCTTCCGCTAGCAGTCCAATCAGCATAAATAATTTTCTTTTCGCCGAATGGTGATAAAAAGCTTTGTTGGTTTCCAATAATATTATTGCGGAACTTCTCGAAATAAGCTTCTAGAGCAGTAGGTACTTGCATGAATAGAGATTTTATTCAGTGCTAAAATTATAGAAAGCTATTTGTATACTTAAATAAAAAAAACCATCTCATTGAATTGAGATGGTTTATTAGTAATTAAAAAATTGAATTATAGTTTTCCGTTTTTAATTTCTTCTACAACGCCAGGGTCAAGTAGTGAAGAAGTATCACCTAAACTATCCGTTTCACCTTCTGCAATCTTGCGTAAGATCCTGCGCATGATTTTTCCGCTTCTGGTTTTAGGTAATCCGCTTACAAATTGAATCTTATCAGGTTTGGCAATAGCACCAATGATTCGAGTGATCGTTTGCACGATATCTTTTCGAACCAGATCGGCCGTGCCATGTGTATCCTGTCCATGAGAACCTTGGTAAATCACGTAGGCATAAATACCTTGTCCCTTCACATCATGCGGATAACCTACAACGGCACTTTCTACCACACCCGCATGCATATTGATGGCGTTTTCAAGTTCGGCGGTTCCGATACGGTG
>CAIJLK010000141.1 GCA_903821465.1 uncultured Bacteroidota bacterium
ATATGCACGTCGTTGGGCATTTAAACATCCAACACCAGCTGATCTATTCCGTACAATGGAAGATGCCAGTGCAGAAGATCTGGATTGGTTCTGGAGAGGATGGTTCTACGGAATTGACCCTTGCGATATTTCAATTGATTCAGTAAGACATGGCATTTATGATCCAAGCATTGCTGCAACTGCTATGTCAATGGGCGGTAGAGGTGGTGGTCCATCCCCTGCAGCCGCAGGTGGTATGGTTTCTTTAGCTAAACCAATGCTTACTGATGATGATCTTTCTAAACAGAGAAATAGAGCCGATAAGAACATTGTATTCCTTGTTGATGCTGATACCACTCTTAGAGATTTCTACTGGCGTTATGCACGAGGAATTGAGCCTTATGATAGCACTAAGTATAAAGTAACACCTGTTGTAAATACACCTGAAGTAATGGATGATGCAACAAAAGCTAAATATGCGAATGTGAATTTATATGAGATCACTTTCTCTAATAAAGGTGGATTGGTAATGCCTTTGATTGTTGAATTTACTTTTGAAGATGGCACTAAACAAGTGGAAAGAATTCCTGCACAAGTTTGGCGCTTGAACGAAAATAAAGTAGTTAAACTTTTCATTACTACTAAAAAAGCCACTGGTATTAAACTCGATCCTTATCGCGAAACAGCTGATATCGACGAAAGCAATAATACATGGCCTAAGTTAGATGCTAGTGAACCAAGTAAGTTCGCCATCTTTAAAGCTAGAGCAGGTGCCGGAAGAGGTCAGAGCTCTGGTATCAACCCAATGCAAAAAGCAATGGAGAATAAGAAATAGTATCAGTATAATTTAAATATTATCTTGAAAATTAAAGTCACTTGATTAATTTCAGGTGACTTTAATTTTTATACAATGAGAAGATTGCTTTTGTTCTGCCTACTACTGTTAAGTTTTAGTGCAAGTTTTGCCAATACAGACACCGTAACTTTTTATAGCAATAGTTTGCATAAGCAAGTAAAGTTTGTGGTGATTCAACCCCAGCAAAATCATGATGCACTCCCAACAGTTTACCTATTGCACGGATATGGTGGCAATTATGGTTCATGGGCTTCATTGGCCCCGCAATTGCAAGAAAAATCAAATCAATTACAGATCAATATAGTTTGTCCCGATGGTGCGAATAGCTGGTATTTTGATAGTCCAGTTGATTCCAGCATCCGATATGAATCCTACGTGATCAAGGAACTAATCCCTTATATCGATACGCACTATGCCACTGTTGCCGACAAAACCAAACGCGCCATTACCGGATTGAGTATGGGGGGACATGGAGGATTATATTTATCAATCAGGCATACCGATATTTTTGGAGCCGGCGGAAGTACCAGTGGTGGTGTGGATATCCGCCCATTCCCCAATAATTGGGAAATCAAAAAAGCTTTAGGAGAATATGAAAAAAATCAAGCTTTCTGGGATGCGAATACGGTGATTAATTTGGTGGATGGATTAAAAAATAATCAGCTTAAAATAATTGTGGATTGTGGTCTGGATGATTTCTTTTTGAAAGTAAACAGAAGTCTGCACGAAAAATTGCAGACACTAAAGATCGATCATGATTATATTGAAAGACCAGGTGC
>CAIJLK010000142.1 GCA_903821465.1 uncultured Bacteroidota bacterium
GTACATCATATGCCTGATGGCAATGGTATCGCCTTCTGCTGTTTCAATGACCATCGGTCTTTTCTTGATGGCACCTACTGCTAGAATTGCTACCTGTGGTTGTGGAATGATTGGGGTACCCATTAAACTTCCAAATGTGCCTACATTGGTTAATGTAAATGTGCCACCAGTTGTATCATCTGGTTTTAAACGATTATTTCTTGCAGCATCAGCTAGTCCATTCACAGCTTTGCTTAATCCAACAATATTTAATTGATCTGCCCCTTTAATTACGGGAACGATCAAATTGCCCGATGGTAAGGCTGTTGCCATCCCAATATTAATATCATGTTTGATGATAATATTGTCTCCATCAATCGAACAATTTACTAAAGGGAATTGCTTAATCACTGCAGCAACACACTCCACAAACATTGGCGTGAATGTGAGCTTCGTGCCTTCTCTTTTTTCAAAATCAACCTTTACTTTTTCACGCCATTTTACCATATTGGTTACATCGGCTTCTGTGAAACTGGTAACATGGGGACTAGTATGCTTACTGTCTACCATATGCTTGGCAATCAGTTTACGCATCCGATCCATTTCTATGATCTCTGTATTGCCTGTTACGGTTACAGATGATGGGTCTGAGAACTTACCACTATAAGTACTTGGCTGATAACTAGCTGTTATGATCGGACTATCACTGAACGCTTCAGGTGCAGGTGCTGTTTCAATTGTTGATTGAACCTGCGGTTGAGCTTGTGGCTGAATCTGCGGAGCTGCGGCTGAAGAGATAACAGTTGGTTCCGGTATAAATGCTGGATATTCAGTTGGTTTTGGAAAACGCACATTTTCTGCAACAATTGGGGTTGGTTCTGGTTTAGAAACCTCAGCAATTGGGGCAGTAATTGGATTTGCAGATACCTGATCCTGCGCAATTGGCTGTTGCGTATAAACTTGTGCCTGATAAACTGGGGCTTGATAAACGGGTACTTTACCTGCTTTTCTATCGGCTACATATTGTAGCACATCTTTTTTAGAGACCCGGCCTTCATTACCCGTGCCCGGAATTCTTTCCAGTTCACTTAAACTAATGCCTTCACTATTGGCAATATTCAATACCAATGGAGAATAAAATCTATTACCTATTGGTTTTGGAATTTCAGCAGAAATCAGACTTGGTATATATGGTATTGGATCAGGTTCCGGGATCTGAACTTGTTGTATCGGTTCAGGGGTTGGTTCTACAAAAATGGGTGCTAACTCAGCTTTAATAACTGGTTCAGCCATCACAGGTGTTACAATAGGAACTGGAGCCTGAATGGTTGCTGTTGGCGCAACAGTCTTATCCTCAGGATTGGTCTGTATTCTAGCAATTACAGCCCCAATCGGAACTACATCGTTTACTTGAAATAAAATTTCAGTTATAATACCTTGCTCAGTCGAGGGTACTTCACTATCCACTTTATCAGTAGCAATATCTAAAACAGTTTCATCAAACTTAACATAGTCACCTACCTTTTTGTACCATTTCAAAATGGTAGCTTCCATGATACTTTCGCCCAATTTGGGCATGACCAATTCAGCAATTGCCATACTATCGACCTGTTTTTAATGGGATAATATTGTACCCTTCTTCCTTTCTTATCATAACCACCCTCTAACTAACAAATGTAGAAGTAACTAAAGGAAACTTATTCAATGGTTATCCACAATTAACATTCGCAAGAAGTTAAGGGCATTAGTTGCGGTTAATGAAATATTTCGTTCACGATCATATCGAAAATGTAGGAGCTTGCTGTTGACTCCTGTTTTACCTGCCACAGCCATCCAAACAGTTCCCACAGGTTTATCATCCGTTCCTCCGTCAGGCCCCATGATACCACTTACCGCAATGGCATAATCTGTATCCATTATATGCCTGCATTCCTTTGCCATTTGTATCACCGTATCCTCACTCACTGCCCCTGCTCTTAATAAGGTATCTTCTGAAACATGTAATAAATTTTGCTTGATCTGGTTGTCATAACTTACAATGCTGCCCTTAAAATAGGCAGATGCACCGGGGCAACTAGTTAGTAAATGTGCGATATATCCACCAGTACAACTTTCCGCTGTTGACACAGTAGCCTTTTTTTCTATTAATAAATTACCTACAACCTGCTCCATTGGAATGTCTTGGTCTACCACTAAATACGCTCCAACCCCAATTTTCAGCAGATTAAAATAGTGATCAATTTCTTTGATCAGGGCTGCTTCATCAGTACCTGATGCTGTTAATCTTAACCTAACCATTCCATAATTAGGTAGGTAGGCTAGTTTAATATGACTGGGTAGCGAATTTTCTATCCCTTCAATTCTTTCTGCCAAGAATGATTCCCCAATTCCTGAGGTTAATAATGTTCTATGTTTAATCGATGCTGTTTTAAATAAAGTAGGGATCAGGGGTAAAACTTCCTTTTTCATAATCCACTTCATTTCATGGGGAACGCCCGGGAGTGACACGAAAATTTTACCATCCTTCTTAAATAACATGCCGGGGGCCGTACCCTTTTCGTTTCGCAACACCATACAAGTATCAGGTACCTCGGCCTGCTTTCTGTTCCTTTCGATCATGGGCCTTTTAAGGATAGATTCAAAAATATGTGTTACATGGTCGAGCGTTGGTTGATGAATTACCAATTTTCCGCCGAAATAGGCTGATAGTAGGGGTTTGGTGATATCATCTGCAGTCGGACCAAGTCCCCCTGTTATCAATATGATCGATGCTTTTTTTGATTCTTCGTCGATGGCCTGCCAAATCTCATCCCATTGATCCCCAACTGCCACACGACGCTTTACACTTACTCCGATCTTATTTAGTTCTTGAGCCATCCAGGCACTGTTGGTGTCGATCACTTGTCCAATCAACAATTCGTCACCAATAGTGATGATGGTAGCAAATATTTTCTCCATTAGTCCCTAATTTTGATGCAATATAGGTTTCCATCATAAAACATTGCAAGCCTGAAAATGTTTTAAAACAGATTTCTTTCAAGACATTATAACTTTTTGAGAATAATCACTATGTTACGTCCTATAAATAAAACAAAATCTCATGCAAGAACAGAATTTTAAAAATCACAGTCGCTTCGTTACGCTTTACCATGTTATTGGTTTTTTTCTATTGCTTGCCCTCTTGGTTGGTTCAATAGTAAATATTGTAAATAGCAGTAAAGAAAACCTTTATTCGGCTACCTTAATACTAGTTACAAATCTGTTATTAGGGATCACTTTGTATTTTGCCAGGGCATTCGCATTAAAAGCTAATGACAGAGCCATTCGCGCAGAAGAAAACCTACGACATTTTATATTAGTTGGTAAGCCTTTGCCTAGTGGATTAAGACTAGGACAGATAGTGGCATTAAGATTCGCACCTGATGAAGAATTCGTAGCACTAGCTGCAAAAACAAAGGCCGAAAACCTGAGCGGGAATGCAATTAAAGCCTCTATTCAACAATGGAAAGCCGATTACGAAAGGGTATAAATTAAAAAAAGGGCTCCAGTTTCGATTTGAATTGAGCCGGCATGGCAACCTTTTTTTTGGTTGCGATATCAATAAAATAAAGAACTACTCGCCCAACAGTGAGTAGTTTTTTCTTTTCATTGAAAACCTCATGGTAAAATTCGATCTGATGCTTCTCGGGTAGTTCGCGCAATTGTGTTTTGATGGTAATTAGATCATCATAATGGGCCGGTCTCTTAAACTCAGCATGCATTTCTACAACAGGCATTTTTACCCCCATGGCTTCCATATCCTTGTAGCTAAACCCTAGTCCCCTGATACTTTCTGCTCTTCCTACTTCAAAATATTGTGCATAGTTGCCATAATACACGATGTCCATCTGATCTGTTTCGGCGTATCTGACACGCAATGTGGTGGTATGCTCGTACATAGAATTGCTAATTTGTTGACAAACTTACGCACTCTATCTGTTTTTCCACAAAAGTTGGAACGATGTTTGTTCCCGTTTTAGCTATCATATCTTTAAGAAGATTTTACTTTTTATTAAGAAAGAAACAGAAACCTTTGTTTCAAAGTAGTTATCAGTAATATGAAAATTAAACAACTTAAACTATTAATACCTGCAATACTTGTTATCACAGGTTGGATGCAACTCAACGCCCAATCTACTGCTATTTATAATGATCCCGATGTATCATTTAAAAAAGCAAAGGATTGGTACCAACAGGAAAAATTCAGTTTGGCGTATCCTGTTTTCAAACATTTGTATTCCAATAATACCGACTACAGTAATATCCCTGACCAGCTTTTATCTGAGTCGCATTATTATTATATTTTATGCGGATTAAAATTGCAGGACAGCTCTGCAGAATTCCTGGCTAATCAGTTTATTAATTTAGATACCCATCGACCGCTTGTTCAACAAATGAGTTTTCATTTGGGGCAATATTATTTTCAGCGAAAAGATTATGGGAATGCTCAAAATATCTATACCCAAACGAGTATTGATAACTTAAGTAATAATGAAATCGCTTCTATGAAATTTCAGGAAGCCTATGCTTTTTTCATTATGAAACAATTCGATAAAGCGAAACCCTTATTCAATGTGGTAAGGCAATTGCCGAAGGACCCGAACTATATTGAAGCGAACTATTATTTTGGCTTTATCTCTTTCTTCGAAAAAAATTATAAAGAAGCACTCGCTGCTTTTAAAATTGCAGAGAAGAACCCGGACTATGAAATGGTTATTCCTTTTTATTTATCGGAGATCTATTATTTTAATGGTCAAAAAGATTTGGCTCTTGAAATTGGATTAAAAGCATTGCAGAATGGAAAGCAATTCTATGATCTTCAAATGCGCCAGTTAGTGGGACATATTTTATTTGAACAAAGAAATTTCGAAAAAGCACAACCCTATTTAGAAAAATATGTTTCTGGAACTGATAAAGTGAGACGAGAGGATCTTTATGAATTGTCTTACTGCTATTATGAAGCATTGAACTGGAAACCAGCCATTGAGGGTTTAAAACAATTAGGCGGGGGAGAAGATTCACTGGCACAAAATAGCATGTACCTTTTGGCAAATGCTTACTTAAAAATTAATGATAAGATCAATGCCCGCAATGCATTTCAGTTCTGTGCGGCTAATACAAGTAATGCATTTCAAAAAGAAGTGGCTGGATTTAATTATGCTAAACTTTCTTACGAATTAAATTATTATGATATTGCTTCAAAGGGATTGCAATCTTTTATCAGTAACTACCCTAGATCGATCTATATACCTGAAGCAAAAGAGATCTTAATTAATACCCTGGCCAATTCCAGTAATTATGAAGAAGCCCTCATCATGTTTAATAAATTATCGGTTAAGAGTGCGGAGATCCAGAAAATTTATCCCGGTATTCTTTATGGTAGGGCGGTAGAAATGATCAATGATCATCAATTTGTTTCTGCCGATTCATTGCTTTCTATATTAATGGTGGCTCCTAATAATAGCCAGCAAATTGCCTTGAGTAGTTTTTGGAGAGGCGAGATCGCTTATCGAACAGGAAAAATAGAAGATGCAATTATTTATTTTGTCAACTATTTAAAATCGCCCAAAATAAGCGGACAAGCTAATGCTGTTAATGCGCATTATAGTTTGGCTTATGCATACTTAAAAAAAGAAAACTATCCTGCTGCCAAGGATCATTTTGATCAGGTTGCTAGTTTTATTAATGCTAATAGCGCTGCTTTAGATCAGGATGCTTATGTGCGTTCTGCTGATTGCGATTTTATGCGAAAAGATTTTAAGCAAGCACTTAAAAAATACGACCAGATCATCAATATGCAATTGCCTTCTAGTGATTATGCTTTGTTTCAAAAAGCGATTATTGCGGGGGCTATGAATAAATCGGCCGACAAAATCAGTTTGCTTCAGGAACTCTCATCAAAATATCCTAATTCTAATTTAGTGATAGATGCGCAGCTAGAACTAGCTAATACTTATTTGGCAAATGAAAACTATGCCCTCGCTATTATTCCATTAGAAAGGATCATCGAACAAAAAAATGTAGCATCCTACCTTCCTCAAGTATATCTGAAATTGGGGATTGCGAATTTCAATATGGAGAAAAATCAGGAGTCGCTCAACTATTTCAAAAAATTAGTTAGCACCTATCCTCATAGCCCCGAAAGTACCGATGCCATTGAATATATTAGAAACTTATTCATTGCCCGACAGCAGCCGGGTGACTATATTAGTTTTATGAAACAGAATGGGATTGATGTATCTGTTAATGAAGCAGATTCATTAAGTTATAAATCTGCCATGCTTCGATTTGAGGCGAAAGACTTTACAGCGGCTCAGCAAGGATTTATCCAATACATTTCAAATTTCCCTGAAGGTAAATACCTGATTGAAGCCAATTATTTTACTGCTGAATTATTGTTTCAGAATAAAGAGAATATAAATGCTGCAGAATATTATGGAATGGTAGCAGATAGATCGCCTAATAAATTTGCAGAAAGAAGTTGTTTGCAAGTTGCACGGATTTATTATTTCGATTTAAAAGATTATGCTAAAGCGTCTGTTTATTATGATAAACTAAAAACTATTGCCACTCAACAAGAGAATCGATTAGAATCGATGCGTGGTTTATTGAGATGTCAGTTTAAATCACAACAATTTGCCCAGGCCGCTCCTAATGCAAAAGAACTGCTGAAGGAAAAAGGAATTGCCAACGATGATTTAATGATGGCAAATATGGTGCTTGCTAAAAACTATCAGCAAGCAAATGATCTTGATCAAGCTGCGATCAATTACAGGCAAGTAATTGCAGCAGGCAGATCTGAATATGCTGCAGAATCGCAGTACCGTTTGGCTGAGATCCAATTTCTGCAACATCAGTTAGGGCCTGCCGAAAAAACGGCTTTTGACGTAATTAAGAAATGGGGATCATACGAGTTTTGGGTTGCTAAGAGTTATCTATTGTTAGGCGATATTTATTTCGAGCAAAAAGACCTATTCAATGCCGAAGCTACCTTTAAGAGTATTGTAGAAAACACAACAATTGCTGAAGTTAAAAAGGAAGCACAAACTAAATTAGATGCTGTTTTAGAGGAAAAAAATAAGACAAATAAAATTGAACAACAGTAAATCATCAACTATGTATTCTTTAAAAAAAATATGCATTCTTCTGTTGTTGGTGGTTGCTTGTTTTAATGTAGCCGAAGCAAAAAAACAAAAGAAAAAACAAACAACAGAAACTAATCAGTCTAAAAAGAAATCAAAAAAGAAAACTTCCACTTCTGCTGCGAATAAAAAAACGACTTCAAAATCGAGTAAAAAAACTACGAAGAAAAAAGCAGCTGCTGATCCGGTAACTGTTAGTCCCAAAGTAGAAACGGTAAGTTTGCGTGATACCACTAACCCAAGGGAAGTGGTTATTACTTCTGCATTCAAACCCTCGTTAAAGAATGCTGCGAAAATTAATTTCACTGCAGCTTCTGCCATTGCAGATACCAATAAGCTTGCGGTTAGTTATAAGATTCCTTCTCAAAACCTTTTTTTCTCCTATCAGCCAGTTCCCATCAAACCAATTGCGTTAGGATTAGATTCTGTTGAATCTTGGGAAAATGAGCATTTCATTAAATTGGGATTTGGTAATTATACAACGCCTTATGCAGAAGCTGGTTTTTCATTTGGAGATGGTAAGCGTTCAAATATTTCGATCCATGCCAATCATATTTCTTCAAAAGGGAATTTAGATTATCAGCAATATGCTAAAACCGGGTTAGATGTTGTTTCTATTTTTAATACGCCTTCGGATCATGAATGGACAGCCAAAGCCTTTTATAAGGCAAGTACACAATATTTCTATGGCATGCAACCTGTTGATCCTAGCACAACTAAAAATGATTTGCTGCAAAGGTTTAATTTGGTTGGTTTAGAATTGGGTGTACAAAACAAACAAATTGGTAATTATGGATTAGTATATCACCCTCAATTATTCTTTAATTATTTTGCTGATAATAGAAATGCCACAGAAATAAATGCAATTGCTAAATTGCCTTTTATTAAAACATTTGGAAATATCTATTCCTTCAAAATGGGAATTACTGCAGATGTGGCAAGTTATAAATCAGTATTGCCTGGAAGTGAACTTAAGATCAATAATAATTTATTCTATATTGATCCAACGATACAATTCAAGACCCCCAATTTTAAACTACTTCTAGGCATTCAACCTTCCTGGGATAATCAGCAATTTTCGCTGCTTCCAAATATCACAGCTGAAGCAAGAATTAAAGAAACAGGGTTGAACATTGAATTAGGTTGGGTTGGGTATTTCCAAAAGAATAGTTATCGTTCTTTAGCAGGATTCAATCCTTGGATCATGTCGCCCAACTCCATTAGTAATACAAAAATTTCTGAGCAATATCTTGGAATTAAGGGTTCGGCAGGAAATCATCTGACCTATCAAGCCAGACTATCCTTCTTACAACTGTATAACCAACCACTGTTCGTGAATAATTTTGCCGATAATCGAAGCTTTAATATCCTTTTTGATCCTAAAATACAGGCCCTTCGTATTCATGGAGAACTAGGTTACCGAATTGAAGAGAAGTTCTCGTTTATAGGTTCTTTAAATCTAAGTCAGTATACCAGTCTAACTACTTACGATAAGGCATTTGGATTAGTTCCTATGGAAATAACAGGAACGTTTAAATGGAAACTCAGTAAAGATCTACAGATCAAAGCAGATGCATTTTTACGGGGTGGTAGCAGCTATCAGAATAAATTATTGCAAAGTCAAAAGCTTGACCCAGCTGCCGACCTTAACCTAGGAGCCGAGTTTTCTGTTATGCCAAAACTCAATGTTTGGATCCAAATGAATAATTTATTAAATAATAAATACCAACGTTGGAACCAATATGAAGTTCTAGGCTTCAATGTTTTGGGAGGAGTTGTATATTCGTTTAAGTAA
>CAIJLK010000143.1 GCA_903821465.1 uncultured Bacteroidota bacterium
CCGGAGCCACAGGTATAACAGGAAATACAGGAGTAACTGGCGCAACGGGTGTCACAGGACAAACTGGAGCTACTGGAATAACAGGATCAACAGGAGCTACTGGTCAAACCGGAGCAACTGGTGCCACAGGAATAACTGGTGCTACTGGTCAAACCGGAGCGACAGGTCAAACTGGAGCCACTGGATCAACAGGTGTCACAGGAATAACAGGACAAACCGGAGCTACTGGATCAACTGGAGTAACAGGAAATACAGGTGTCACAGGTCAAACTGGTGCAACAGGCGTAACTGGAGTTACTGGACAAACCGGAGCAACTGGCTCAACTGGTTCTACAGGAGCCACTGGATCAACCGGTACAGTAGGTGTTGCCATTGCAACTGCACCTTTAACTTTAACGGGTACAACACTTGCAATTCCAAAAGCTACAGGTGCTGTTAATGGATATCTTAGTAGTGTTGATTGGACAACCTTTAATAATAAAATTTCATCTATTATAGTAACCGGGGCCGTAAGTGGGCTTTATTCTGGAGGTTTTATTGCTACTAGTTTAGCACCAGTAACCGGAGATGTAATAATGTCATATAGTGCAACCCCGTCACCTTCAATTACAACAACAATTGGAACAGGTGTGGTTGGAATTGCAAATTTATCTGCAACAGGAACAATTGATGGAACAACATTCCTCAGAAGTGATAATACTTGGGCGTCAATACCTGCTGGCGCGACTGGAGCCACAGGTGCTACTGGTTCAGCAGGAACTAATGGAACCAATGGAGCAACTGGTGCATCTGGTACAAATGGTACTAATGGAGCAGCTGGAGCAACTGGCCCAACTGGATTAAATGGTGCAACTGGTCCTACTGGTGCATCTGGTACAAATGGTACTAATGGAGCAGCTGGAGCAACTGGAGCAGCTGGAGCAACTGGAGCAGCTGGAGCAACTGGAGCAGCTGGAGCAACTGGAGCAGCTGGAGCAACTGGCCCAACTGGTCCAATGGGTACAATTGGCGTATCAGGATCTACAGGAGCAATTGGATTGAATGCGGCATTGCTACAAAGTTTAACGTCTTCTATTTACACAGCTGGCGTATCCGGTTCTACAGGTTCCACTGGAATTACAATAATTAATTTTTCGGCTGGTACTAATAATACTACGAACGTTTATTTTCCTATTAATGTAAATTATCTTTACAATATCGCTTCTTTCAATACAACCACGTCCACTGCTCTGACTTTAAATCTACCTTCACCAGTTACTTATAATGGAAATGTATTAATCTTCAAATATTTCACAACTAATCATACATCAACGACTATAACTTTAGTTCCTACAGGGGCAACATTGGATAAATCATCTTCATCTATACCAATAAGTCCAAACTATACTGCAGGATTTCTAGGGCGTGTGATTGTTACTTTACAATCGGATGGTACCACTTGGTGGTTAACAAACGTTTCCAATTTCTAACTATTTAACTTACATTATAAATAACCCTACTTATTTAAAATTAAGTAGGGTTATTTTTTTAGATCAGTAATATTTTTATTCTAGTAACTTTAAAAAATATTATTTTTATCTATATTGATTCTCTTGTAAAAATCCATGATAACAGCATAAAATTGAGCGTCTTATTGTTTTTAATTACATTTATTTAGTTAAATTATTTCTTATGAAAATCAATAACAAAAAAAGGCTAATTTTTTTTACAGCTATTCTTGGGATGGCATTAGTAGCATTTACAAATTTACCCGATACCTTGACTTTTAAGTTTTCAGAGTCTGAAATCAATACGCATTATCAGAATCTGTCTACCATTAAAGCAATCGTAGACAAAAGTAACCTGCCACATCAGGAAGTGATTTTTATCGAAAAGAGTATTGATAGTTTACAAGGCGAGATAGTTCGTCAGATCAAATTACAAGTTCCGCCGGTTAAAAAATAGTGTGATTTATTTTATTGATAGCGGCCGAATTACTAAAAAGTGATTCGGCCGCTTTTTATTTATAAATGGATAAAGACTATTTCAAATCAACTTAATTGCAATTATTCTTAATATAGGTTTCTGCTCCCTGATAATTTTTTTCTTTTGCTTTGTGCAGCCATTCGCATCCTCCGGATTTATTTCCCAAAACAATTAATGCCAATCCCTTAAATAATTCCGATTTGCCATTCATGGCTTTATTACTACTTATCGCCTGATCGAAAAAAGGTATGGCTTTATTGAATTCTTTTAAATTGAAAAAACTTAATCCGGCATTTTCATAAAAGGTATAATTGTTAGGATTTAATTTACTTGCTTTAATAAATAAAGAGGCAGCATTTGTATAATCCTTTTTATTATAGGCTGCTATGGCAAGCTCTTCTATAGTAACTATTGATGGCTCTTTATTAACTGCGACAATTTCCTTATTTGCTTTCGTAGGCATCGAATTATTTCTATTCCATAATAGATTGCGGTATCTGATGATGTCTTTTAAATTTAATGTATCAGCTGGAAATTTTTTAATAGCAGAGTCGGCAATTTTTATGAGCCCCTGATCATTAGTACTTGTTAAATCAACCATTGCATTTAAGTAAATCTTGTAAGGGTAAGATTCATCCCTGAACCTGGTATACAAATGAAATGCCTTGTTTAATTCAACAGTATCTTTGAGCCTATACGCTGTTATCATCATATTAATAAAATAGGACTGATCCCTGGGTCGATTGTAAAAAGATAGCTTGCAATACTTATTGGCACTGTCTAATTGATTGGTTTGTATATAAACCAGACCTTTTAGAAATTCATTATAATATAAATAAGGATTTGCCATTTTACTCCTATCTAACAAAATGAGTGCACTATCGTATTTTTTCTCCTTTATATAATATCTCGCAATAACAGCATCAATTGCTAAATCGCCACTACTCGTTAAGTTAGGGATTTGGGTATTGGCATTAGCAAACAAGTTCTGCACTTTTGCTAAAGGCATTAATTTGGTATTATTAATTTCTTCCATGATGTATAGCTGCCCCTTCATGGATTGAAAAGTAAGATAGTTAATACCAATGCCTGGAATAGAAAACAACAACATCAAACTGATATAAGCAGTTCCGCACCAAGAAATAGAAATAGTTTTTGATGGATGGGTTGTTATTATATTTCCCTTCGACAGGATGGATATTACGATAATAAATGCGAAGATAAATTCTAGCAGTAATTGCATCTCTGATCTCTCGCCTGGAAAATTCAAAGCTGCATCAATCATATAGCCCACTAGTCCCATCAATAAAAAAGTAGCGATTGTTTTAATTTCTGAACTCGTTTCAGAACGCCAGATTTTAAAGATGTAAAATGCCAAACAAATAAATATGCCTAGGTACAATAGGCCCCCTAAAATTCCCAATTCTGCTGTAGTTTCGATAAAATCGTTATGTGAATGATGAGGTACATTTAACTCATTCAACCATTCAGAAGTGTATTGATTACAAAACACTTTCCAGTTTCCATATCCGCCTCCTGCTATGGGATGTGTTTTTGTAAATGCTATGGCAGCTTTCCATAATTCAGTACGTCCACTGGAACCTTCATTAGAAAAACCAATGGATTCAATTCTTTTACTTACTGTGCCATAAGCGCCCTTAGTAGTGTTCGATTGACCAATGATATCTAAAGCAGTTGTTAAGACGATTTGAGAAGTGATGAGTCCAGCAATTAAAGGAATCAACAAATAACTGGTACTCCACAAGAGTTTTTTTATTTCTTTTTTTTGTAGGTAATTGACGAAACAAAAAACTAAGTATGTGACAACAATTAAAATGAGTGAAACATAAGTAGATCTTGTATTTAGAATGAACAAAGCCAGCAATACAAAGAATAGTGAGATTCCATGTAAAATTTTCCCTTCTACTTTTGAACTATAGATGCAATACAAACAAAAAGGAATTTTAACTAGTGTACTTGCTGCCAGAATATTTTTATTCCCAGTAAAACCAGCTAATTTACTCACCACTAAAGCGGTCAGATCCGTTGCTTCGGGCAAGGCCTGAAAAAAACTATACAGGGTATATATAGAATCCCCAAACAAAAGGATCGAAAAAATGATAAAAATCTTTTTCAAATGATCCAATCTTCCCATTGCTAAAACAGCAATATTGATAAATGCAATCACATGGGTTAACAAACGGGCCAAACAAACTAAGGTTTCTTCTTTATTCAGCGCATAAGTAATTGAAAAGCTTGCCCATAGCAGAAATACCAGAAAAAGAATGGTCGCTTTGTGTTGTAATACCAGAGAAAGGTAATTGCCAAATCTGTCTTTTTTAAGAAGAATCAATAAAAGCACAACTACATTAAGCACACTTAAATACAGCCACTGTGGGCCAATGATGGTGATACTTCCAAAAATAGGTATATATATCACTGCCAAATAGATAATATATATCAGGAAATAAAAGTCAAACCCAGTTTTCTCTTTTGCCATTTTTTGGGTGGCCTTTCTAGTGCTTGTACTGCTCATAAGTATGCGGCGGTTAGTTTTTCAAATCTATTTCAAAAAAATTAATATATCACCGCTTGTCAGCTACTTTAAAAACATCCATTTTTCTCAAAATTGGGCCTCGAATCCCTCTTTATGCCCCCTAAAAGCCCCAAAATTGACGAAATAGTTATAAAAAAGTGATTAAAATACTGATTTGTTGGTATTTCCCAGGGGTTTGCAGAATCGCAGTTTTACATCGTCGTCTGAACGCAACGAGAGCGGGTGACAAAAAATCAAAAAACTTAAAAAAGAAACGGCGTGAAAAATTTTTACAAACTTCTACAGGTTATCACCATCGTAACAATCTGCTTTTGTTTTGGAAGCTCAAAGGTAAATGCTCAAACTGAGCCTTTCACAATGAGTAGCACAGGTTCTTTTCCAGATATGCCAAGTGTAAGTGCAGCCGTTCAGTTTACAAGTTCTAATACTTGTATCGACGTTCAAACTGGAGTTGCCGTTTTAGAAGGTGAAAGAGGAACTGGTGTTTTTGCTATCAATTGCGAAATGCCTTCAAATATCAATACATTAGGCATCAACGTATATCCTAACCCAGCAGTAAGCAGTGCTAAGATCAAATTTATCCATACCCCTCCAATGACTGAGACTTTCAATGTTTCATTAGTTAGAGTAGATGGTGTAATCTTAATGCAAAGTGTGGAAACTGGTTATAACCTATTTGTAGGCAAATCAATCGATGTGAGCAGATTGCCAGCAGGAAGCTATATCGTTAAACTGGAATCAACCCATTATGTTGA
>CAIJLK010000144.1 GCA_903821465.1 uncultured Bacteroidota bacterium
AGCATCGGTACCTAATAAGTGTGCAAATACTTGTCCGGTTATACAAACAAGCGGTGTGCTATCGATCATTGCATCAGCCAATCCGGTAACTAGGTTTGTTGCACCCGGACCACTTGTGCCGAACAAAACACCCACTCTACCAGAAGCGCGTGCATAACCCTGACCAGCATGAATGCCGCCCTGCTCGTGGCGAACAAGGATATGTTTTAGTTTATCGTGATAATCATACAATGCATCATAGATAGGCATGATTGCACCGCCTGGATAACCGAAAATGGTATCTACTCCTTCTGCAACAAATGCTTCGAGTACAGCTTGTGATCCGCTGATAGTTTGCGTTTTTTTTGCTACCGTTTCTTTTTTTACTTCTAAAGTTTCCATCAGTAAATATTGAATGTTGAACTTAATTATTTTAAGCTTCGTCGGTTACACAACCTTCTGAAGCATCTTTTACACATTGTGCGTATTTGAATAACAAACCTTTGGTTGCTTTTAAAGCAGGTTGTTTCCAATTTGCTCGTCGCTGAGCAATGATCTCATCACTGACTCGAAGGTGGATGGTATTATTAACCGCATCTAGTTCAATGGTATCATCATCTTCAACTAGTCCGATCAATCCACCAACGAATGCTTCAGGTGTAATATGTCCAACCACAAATCCGTGTGTACCACCGCTGAATCTTCCATCAGTGATTAAGGCAACTGATTTACCTAAGCCTGCACCAATAATAGCAGATGTTGGCTTCAACATTTCAGGCATACCGGGAGCGCCCTTGGGTCCAACGTGTTTGATCACCACCACATCACCATGTTTTATTTTTCCGCTGTTGATGCCTTTGATCAATTCTTGTTCGCCGTCGAAAACGCGAGCTGGTCCCACGAATTTTTCACCTTCCTTGCCACTGATCTTTGCTACAGAACCTTTTTCAGCAAGATTGCCGTACAAGATTTGCAAATGACCAGTAGCTTTTAGAGGTAACTCTAGGGGGAATATAATTTTCTGCTGATCAAAATCTAGATCAGGCACATTTTCTAAATTTTCTGCGAGTGTTTTTCCTGTAACAGTTAAGCAATCGCCATGTAAGAATCCTTTCTTCAATAAATATTTCATCACTGCAGGAACACCACCATATTGGTGTAGATCTTGCATCAGGTATTTACCACTTGGTTTAAAATCTGCGAGTACTGGAGTCTTATCACTAATAGTTTGAAAATCGTCCTGTGTTAAACTTACGTCAACACTTTTTGCCATGGCAATCATGTGTAAAACGGCGTTAGTTGATCCACCTAATATCATAATCACAGTAATCGCATTTTCAAATGCTTTACGTGTCATGATATCTCTTGGTTTGATATCTTTTTCTAGTAACAATTTAATGGCAGCACCTGCATCTTCACATTCTTTATGTTTTTCATCGCTTAATGCTGGATTTGAAGAAGAGAAAGGAAGGCTCATACCTAAAGCTTCAATAGCAGCGGCCATAGTGTTTGCTGTGTACATACCGCCACAGGCACCGGCACCTGGACAAGCGTGTTGTACAATACCTTTAAAATCTGCTTCGCTCAAATTTCCTGCGATCTTCTGACCAAGAGCTTCAAAAGCTGAGACAATATTTAAGTCCTGACCTTTATAATGACCCGGAGCGATGGTTCCACCATATACCATAATGGCAGGGCGATTTAAGCGGCCCATAGCAATCAGTGATCCTGGCATATTTTTATCGCAACCAGGGATGGCAATTAATCCATCATAATATTGAGCACCGCAAACGGCTTCGATAGAATCTGCGATCACATCTCTGCTTACTAAAGAATAACGCATTCCATCGGTACCATTACTCATACCATCACTTACACCAATGGTATTGAAAATGAGCCCTACTAAATTATTTTCCCAAACACCCTTTTTTACTATTTGAGCCAACCCATTCAAGTGCATATTACAAGTGTTGCCATCATAGCCCATGCTCACAACACCCACTTGTGCTTTTTGTAGATCTTCGTCGGTTAAACCAATTCCATAGAACATTGCCTGCGCGGCAGGTTGTGTTGCGTCTAGGGTAATTGTTTTGCTGTACTTATTTAATTCCATGATATCCTGATTTCCAATTCTTAATAGGTCAAATTATTTATTAGCTACAATTAATGCTTTGTAAGCGTCCTGTACCTTTTTGGCAAAGGTATCGTTCCAATCCTTCTTAAATGCAATACCATCAAGACTTTCCCATCCAATTACTTCTGAAGCAGTACCACAGAAAAATGCGGCATCAGTTCCGTATACTTCTTCTTTGGTAAAGAATTTCTCTTCAACAGAAATGCCTAAGTCACTACAGATCTCTAAAACTGTTGCGCGTGTGATACCTGGCAATATATTTCCTAGAGCAGGCGTAAATAATTTACCGTCTTTTTCAAAAAACATATTGGCACCTGGGCCTTCAGCAACATAACCATTCATATCAGTCAGCAAAGCCTCATCGTATCCTAAATCTTTTACTTCATAACTGGCTAAGATGCTGTTTACATAATGCCCTGAAGCTTTCGCAGTAATTTTAAAACCTTTTGGATTAGGACGTTGAAAAGTAGAAGTGCCGATGCGCAATAATTTATCGCCCAAGAATGCAGCCATCTCCCAAGTTTGAATGGTCAAGTGAGATTCAGTATTGTGGTTGAACGACATATTTGCTGCTCCATAAATCAAGGGACGGATATACGCGTTCTGTAAATTATTTTGTTTTAATACTTCATAAGTTGCATCAATCAATTCCTCAGATCGATAATTATAAGGAAGTCTTAATGAATCGGCAGAATGTTTTAAGCGATCGTAATGTTCTTTTGCTTTAAAGATTTGTGTATTGCCATTAGTGGTTTTATAAGAGCGAATACCTTCAAAAACCGCGAATCCATAATGGAGTGATTGACTGTATAGATCAATTTTCGATTCAGCTGCTTTTACAAATTTGCCATCGAGAAAAATAACCGTGTTTTCGTTATAATAATTTGCCATAATCTTTTGTCGAAAAATAATCAAGGTTTGGATGTACTTAAAAAGCGCGGCGCAGATGCGCCACGCGTAAAAACTAAAACTATACTTATGAGAAAACCCTAATTAGTGACTAGCGCTGGGCTATAAGCCTTAGCTAGTGAATGCAAATCGCTCTCTTCCACTTCTTTTTTGCGATCGGCAACCTGTAAAAACTTTTCGTACAAAAAGTCGATATCATTACGATTATACTGGTAACCAATTTTCTGGAAACGATGTGCCAGTGCGCTTCTCCCACTTCGTGCAGTTAACACGATCTTGCTTTCTCCCGCACCTACTAGTTCAGGGTTAATGATCTCATATGTTTGTGCATCTTTCAAAAATCCATCCTGATGTATTCCTGATGAATGAGAAAATGCATTAGCTCCTACGATTGCTTTATTAGGCTGAACAGGCATACGCATAATATCCGAAACCTCACGGCTCAAAGGATTTAATTGTTTTGCATCAACACTAGTATAAAAACCAAGGTCCTTATGTGATTGAAGAATCATGACCACTTCTTCTAAAGCAGTATTTCCTGCGCGCTCCCCTAAACCATTAATGGTACACTCGATTTGTCGAGCTCCGCTAATAACGCCAGCTATACTGTTAGCGGTGGCAAGTCCCAAATCGTTATGGCAATGGCAGGAAAGGATTGCTTTGTCAACATTGGGAACATTGTTGACTAAATAGGCAATTTTCTCTCCGTATTGGTATGGTAAGCAATAGCCGGTGGTATCTGGAATATTTACAACGGTTGCGCCTGCTTTAATCACAGCTTCTACAAC
>CAIJLK010000145.1 GCA_903821465.1 uncultured Bacteroidota bacterium
ACAACATGTACTTCATTTATTTGCCGCATTTCAATTTGTGTATTTTCTAAATCTATAAGTGCATTTAAAATTTTATTTTTCATTGGTCGAAATACTAATATCCCAATCAAAAAATATGCAATTAAAGCACTTAGTGTTAAAAAGGAAATTTTATAAATATCTTCTTTAATTTCATCTTCATACTCTTTTTGGTATTGATCAACAATACGATTTAATTCAGTTACTAAATTTCCAGAGGATAATAAAAGATATTTTAAATGTGGATTTTCTAAAGTGATGGTATCATTTTCTATTTCCCCCAATACTATGGCATGCTGAAGAAATGAATCGATTTTTTTATCTAAAAATATGGGAGGCTTAAAATAAATAGAATCTACTATATAAGAATGATACTGCGAAGAAATCGAAACCGAATCATGTGCCAATAAATTATGAGTCGTTTCCATTTCATTTATGCTCTGTACTAATTGATTTTGTAATTCATTTTTTTCATCATATTTTTTGGTGGTAATATATTGAAGTGCGAAAGAGACTATCTGTTTTGATAAAAAACGTTGACGACCACTTATATTGATCATGTATCCATCTTTCTCTAATTTTCTCTTGGAATATAAAAAATAGCTGTACGTAACAATTGTAAAAACCGATAATAATCCCAAAGCAAATAAATATCTGCTTCTGATATTTTTAATGATTTTTAACTTATAATCAGTTGCCATTATAACTCACACATTAATAATACTCGAATTTATTTAATGAATCATCATCCAACATTTTAGCAATATAGATTTCATGATTTTTTGCGTGCCCCTGCGTTTCCCATACAAGTAATAATACATCTTCTTCTTTTACATGCTTTACAAGCCTGAATTTTAGGCCGTTTAATTTAAATTGTTCTTCATAACTAGTTGAAAGATTTTCTGCATATGGTGCAGTGATGGCATAGGTTCTTGCCAGGTTTAAAAACTCAATATAATTTTCTAAAAAAGGCAAAACAGCAAGAATCAAAAAAATCAAAACAGAGGCACAACTCGCAGCAAAATAATAACCAGCCCCAATTCCCATTCCTACTGCTGCAACTACCCAGATCGTTGCTGCAGTGGTAATTCCATTAATTCGGTTTTCTCCACGGAATATCACGCCTGCTCCTAAAAATCCAATTCCCGTTACAATATTGCTGGCAATTCTATCATGACTAGCCGGTGCTCCTATTAACATTGACATCATGGTAAAGAAACAGGCTCCCATTGAAATCATGATCATTGTTCTAAAGCCGGCCGACTTACTCCGATACTGTCTTTCAGCACCTACAATTCCTCCCCATAATGCAGCTAATAAAAAACGAAATAGTATTTCATAATCATTATGCATGGCCCTGATTTTAACTGATTTAGCAATTCGTCAGTTAAATTTAAACTTATTGGATTGAATTTCATTAACTGATTTATTTAGTCATTCAGTACCGAATTTTCAATACCACATGGACTATATTTATCTAAAATCAGTAACTGTTAGATGATTTTCTGTTTAAAATCATAAATAATCTTTGACACTATTCGTCGGAATAATTTCCAGTCATACAGTGGAATATATTTCCATCTGCCATCATGATTAGTCACCCATTTTAATAGTCCATTATAATCGCGGTTCTTAACACATCTTCGAATATCTCGATCAAAAATATAAACATTCACCTTTGTATTCTTAGCCTTGGGTTTTGTGAGTAGCTTATGATTTCCAGTTGGGTCAAAGATTGACCTTATACCATCAGAAAAATTATAACCTGTAAATCTACCATAAGGAAGCCAGGAATTAGTTCTTACATCAACTTCAATTAAATAGAAAATGTCCTTGTCATTGCAATAAACGTATTGAATACTTGCAAATCCATTAAGACCAATTTTTTCACCCAGTTCAGTCAAAAGTTTTTCAATCCGTTCGTCTCTATAATAAGTTCTGCCTGTTGTGAACGAAAACCTATTGTACATATACCCATTGATAGTTGCACAGTTATACATGATCAATTTCCCTTCATGAAACAGTGCCTCCACTCCAATATCTTCTCCTTGAATAAATTCTTGTAGAACCAGATTAAGGTTATCATGAATTTCCTCGATTGAAGTTGAAAGGTCTTCCGGTTTTTCAACCATTTTTAATCCTATTCCAGAAAAGCTGTAATCAACTTTCAAAAGGATTGGAAAATTAAATTCCTTTTTTATTGTTTCAAGATTAATCCCTTCGTGATAGGTTATATATTTTGGAGTAGCAATCTGATATTTTTCTAAGACAGCTGAAAAGCCAGCTTTCGATGAAAGTAAGTTTCTGTTTTCAATTTTAGTTAAAGGGAGGACCTTTTTGAATAGAACTGGATCTTCAATCGCGTCATTTAATAATTTATTAGTAGCATCATCTGTAATGACTATTTTATCGTAATAGTTCGGCTGTGTCTTTATAAGCTCCAAAAAGTTATTCAAAAAAACAGGTTCGTTTTCTTCATCGCCAGCATCAATCCAGCGATCAAAATATTTATTTGATAATAGCCAAGAAGATTTATGACAAAACACATGGACGGAACATCCTGCTTTTTTATATAAATAAGGTACTTCTGCAGTAGAGTCTATAAAATTCGCAACAGAAACAATTAAAACACGATACATAACAAATAACGGTGCTAAAAAATAAATGTTAAAAACAGTAAATGTAAAGTATTAAATGTCACTCTCTTCATAAATGTTAAGCCTGTTTTTAAAAAAACCTATTTGTGATTGCATCTCTTTAATGGTTTGTAAAAGATTGAGTATTACATCAATTCCTTCGGGGTTGATATTCAAGTCACTATACAATCGAACAATTTTTTCTGCATCTGCTAATTGTTTGTTAAGCAAATATTCTGATTCATCTATTTGAATCAATTCAATTAATCCATATTCATGTAAAGAACTTATAACAGTTACCTCAATTCCATGTTGTTTACAAAATAAATCGATTGGTATATATTCCTGCATTTCCATAAAGCTCATTTTTATTGAGATAATTGTTGAAGCTCCGTAAATAATTCTTTTTGTTTTTCAGTAAGTTTTGTTGGCACGATTACTTGATAAGTAATATACAAGTCTCCAAATTCACCCTCTTTTTTATATACTGGAAATCCTTTCGCTTTTAAGCGCGATTTTGTTCCATTTTGTGTTTCGGGATGTATTTTCAATTTTATTTTCCCGCTAAGGGTATCAATAGTTTTTTCACCCCCCAATACTGCGGTATATAAATCAAGATCAACAGTTGTAAACAAATCATTTCCCGAACGTTTCAAATTATGCGAATTAGTAATCGTGAATTTGATAAACAAGTCGCCATCTGGTCCGCCGTTAACCCCTTTCCCTCCGTATCCTTTTAATTTAATGGTTTGTCCGTTTTCAATACCCGCAGGAATTGTAATACGCACATTTTTATCTTGTATTTTTAGAGTTCTAGCATGTGTAGTGAAAGCTTCTTCTAGCGTAATGACCAAGTCGGTATGGTAATCTTGCCCGCGGAATTTGGCCTGAGACCTGCTACTACTAGCACCAGCACCTCCAAACATGGATGAAAAAAAGTCCGAAAAATTCGATTCGTCAAAATCGCCCGCATAGCTTTGCTCACCGTTATTGCGGGGTCTGCTTTGTTGTGCACGACGAGCTTGTTCATATTCTTCTCCGTGCTCCCAATTTTCTCCGTATTGGTCGTATTTTTTTCTTTTTTCAGGGTCGCTCAATACTTCATTAGCCTCATTAATTTTCTGAAACTTAGCATGGGCATCTTTATCATTCGGGTTCAGATCAGGGTGTAATTTTCTAGCTAATTTTCGGTAGGCTTTTTTAATGTCATCGTCATTGGCATTTTTATTGATCCCTAATACTTCATAATAATCAATAAAAGACATATAGTTAAATTGAGAAGCAAAAGTTACAGCTTATTATGCAGCTATCCTATGCTTTAAATCAATTAACAAAGGGATCAAATGCTGTTGCGTGGTATTTTTCATCAATCCCGAAACGCTGATTTGAATAGATTTAAAGATAATTATTACTACTTAATGAATAATAAAAGTATTGATGCAAGGATGCCGGCAATAGTTAAAAATACTCCTGAGCTAAAAGCTTTTGTTCCTGGCTTGAACATCCAAAATGCAGAAATACTCATAAAAAATAATAATCCACTGAAAATGATAGTGAAGTAATGCACAATAGATTTACTGTTCGACTTATGTAGATCTGTAACTTTACGAACCCATGAATACCATTCCTTTGTAGTATATTTTGCAGCACCAGTTACTACATCGTAAGTGCCATCTTTAAAATATAGGATATTGTTTTCAGTTTTCTCAATCTTTAAATTTTTCATTTTCAAACTTGCACCAAGCTGAGACTCATTTAAATTTGGAGAAAGTATTTGTTCATGATTAATAACCTGTTTCAGTAAATCAGTGTCTCTATAAGTTTGTACAATGCCTGAAAGGCTGTACATAATAACTAGACCCACAATAATAAAGCCGATTTTGTTATGTAAATAACGCATGTACCAACGAATATTTTTCCCTGTGCTAGTGCTTGTTTGTGCCATTTTAAGTTCTTTACGTTTTTGATTAATTTTCAATTGTATGTCTGCAAATTTATTGACATCCCCTTTTTATATATATTAATTTAATAACAACAATTTTAATTTATTGATCCTATAAGTTCAGCCAATAGTTTAGTTTAAATACAATTGCTTTATTCTTGTTTAGCATAAAAGGGGTAGTGAAATAGTTATCGGTAAAAACAATATACAAATCGCTCATAGGTTTAAATCTATATTGGAACCTACTATTGATATTGAAATTGTTTTCTTGGGTATTGTATTGTATGAAAGTGGTCCATGAGGTTTTTGTACTAAAATTATATTCAATCTTTGGGGAAAGCAATAGCAGTTCCGTACTGCCATATATTCCAGGGAAATTTAGTTTATCATATTCTGTTTGTAGAATGAGGTTAAAATGGGGGCGACTTCTAAAAATAATACTGGCTGTTAATGATTGAATGTTGCCATTATAAAACTGACCTGCAGTAAAACCAAAAGTATAACCCAACATTTTTCTAGAATCAGAAAAATAATTGAACACCAGATTTGAATACCGGTAGTTCTGTGCAGGAATAGGCGTTTTATCTGTAAACGATATGGGGAATAGTAAATTCAATTCATTATGATTTGTCATAATCTTAAACATGGAAGTATTCTTATATTCGGCTTGCAAGGAAAAATTTAAATCATTTTCATTAAAAGAATTGTCCGGGTTTAGCACTAAATAATTCTCTAGTTTATATGTAACCCTGCCTAGGCTGCTATTTGCAGGATATGTTCGATAGGTAATATTCGTAAAAGCATGTTTAAATCCCACACGAATCAAAGTATCACGTGATGCATCATAATTGATCATCCTTTGAACATAACCCATATCGGTATAATAGTTAGTGCCCATTGCCACTAAATCAACCATAGTAGAAAGCTTCTTACCGTTATAAGAAAATCCTATTTCTTGAAACACATTATCGCCTTTGATTCCTGGCTTCATTGAAAAATGGTGAGCATACCATGCATTCCACTTTCCATTCATGCTTCCATATTCAAATGTTAGTCCCGCATTTCTCCCATAAGCATTTAAGGGATTTTGTTTTTTCTGTGCATCAGACTGAAAATTTTCTCGATCTAGGAAATATCCTTTAAGAGATGATCGGCCAAATAAATTTTTGAACACAGAAACAGCCGCATAGTTTTCTGGAGAATAATTTCCTTTAGCTCCTGTTTGAATATCCATGATGCCAATACGTGTAGTTTTATCAATACTTCCTGAAAGCCTTGCGCCACCAATGATTGGGATCGGATTATTATTGGAATCCAACCCAATTTTTCTAGAATAGAATGGTGTCATAAAACCTGGTATTCCATACTCCCCAAAGATGTCAGAATTCTCTAAAAAGAAGGATCGTTTTTCAGGAAGAAAAATATTGAATCTTGTAAGATTTGTTACTTGCTGATCAACTTCAACTTGCGAAAAATCGGGGTTCAGGGTAATATCTAGATTTAAAGATGAATTCAAAGCTAGCTTTGCATCGAGCCCTGCGCCCATACCTGCTTTTGTTTTCACAGCATTTTCTTGATCACTTTGAACATTGCCACTAACATAGGGAATCAATACCATGTTTTTACCTGCACTAGGTGGTTCCTTATCCCAGATCAATGATCCTGTAAATGCTGTATTATAAGTTTTGAAGTTGGTGGGCACATGTGTCCAATCGGAGTATTCATTGTTTTTCATGTCAACTCTCAAAAAGTTGATGCCCCACAAAGAACTTCCAGGAGGATAACGCAGTGTTTTGAAAGGAATTGCCATTTCGACGGTCCACCTATCACTATAATGATGTGTACCCGAAAACCATTTACTATTCCAACTCCAACTAAGTTCGTTGCCTTGATTTGCACTGATTTGATCTTCTGACTGAGCATTCATTGCATTTACAACAAAGAAGAAACCAGTTGTGCGACTATTCAAGGGATCGATGACAAAGCCAACAGCGTCATTATCAATATGACCTACATCTCTTTTAAGACTCTGAATTTGACTCTTTCCAGAATCATAACAAGTGTATGCTAAGTATAAAAATTTATCATCGTAAGCAATCTGAACGACAGTCTTTCTTTTGGGTGTTCCTTCATCGGTAGGAAACTTCATAAAAAAGTCTGATTTTTTTTCAGCTACAGTCCATATACTATCATCTAGGATCCCATCTACTTTTAATGCTGTTGAAGCATGCGCTATATGTATTTGAAAGTTTTTTTGAAAACTCTCAACAGCTTCGTTTTGTGCGTTTAGAGTACCTACGAAAGCGCCTACAAATAACAGTGAAAATAACAATCTCATGTTCTCAAATCTAAAGAAATTGATTGATTATTCTTGACTTCAGTATGCCTTTTTTGCCAAGATTAATGCCTGGCCTCTCAATAAGGAAATGTGTGATATAAGCAAGCGCGATTGAAATAAGTATAGAAAAAATACAATGCCACCCCGTATAAATTCTTCCGGTATAATGAAAGAGGGTTTGTTGAACTACAAATCCCCATAAGTATACGCCAAATGAAACATCATATTTTGGCCTGTATAAATTAAAATATTTATTTGCTGATACATATAGTACTGTTACACTACAGGCAATATTAAAAAATAGATTAACATGTGTTGAATTACGAAAGAAAAAACAAATCAAGAAGACGCCAATAACGGAAAATTTATCAATGCTAATATCATCTGCATTCACTGCAAAAAAAGAACCAAGCGCGAATGCTGCTGGCAACAAATTAATTTCGGAATTTGTCCCTATCCAATTAAAAATAAATTTATTAGTTGAGAACCCTTCTAGAATAATTAGTCCAATAATAATATTATAAAATAGCTTTTCTCTGTTTCTGATAATTAAAAAAATACCGAGAAGAATAACATAGCAGCTCATCTCATACGCAAGTGTCCATAAAGAACCATTCACGGCATTACGAAAAAAATTAGTAACAAATACACCAGGTAAATTATAGTACCCCTTAAACATTAAATTTTGAGTGATATAAGAAGAAACAGTACTGTTATCGAAATATTGTTTTACTGTATTAGTGCTAACTATCGGACCAATAATAAGTGCAGAAAAAATAACTACAAAAGCAAAAGCGGGAATTATTCTAAATATTCTAGCAACTATGAATTGTAAGGGTTTTCTATTGCTAATTAAACTATTCGTTACAACCAATCCACTAATAAAGAAAAATAAGTTCACAGCCCAAGGTCCGGATGCAGCAAATGGAAATAAATAAATAATCGGGTCTACCCAATAAGTGGAACTTCCATTGAGAATAGCAGAATGCCCGATAATAACCATTGAAGCCAAGATCAAACGAATGAGATTCAAATTATTATTATCCTTATTCAGTAAATAGGAAACCTTCATCTATGATTCATTTCATTTATTCGGTCAAATGTAGTTCTAAATCATTTTGTTTATTCATAGCTGGGTTTTAAATTGTAATATTATTCTTTCCTCAATCCACAAAAAATTAAAACATGAGAAAATATTTCTTAATACTTATTTGTTTTTTTTATAGTGTAGTATTATTGGCACAGCCTACTCAAAAGCCACCATTACACGGTAAGAATTGGATGGCAGTTACAGGAAAGCCGCTGGCTGCAACTGCTGGTTCGATTGTTTTTCAAAAAGGTGGTAATGCTGTTGATGCTGCATGTGCCATGTTAGCAGCAACCTGTACCATGTGGGATGTATTGAGTTGGGGTGGTGAAACACAGGCACTGATCTATAATCCAAAAACAAAAAAAGTAATTGCTATTAATGCTTTAGGCGTTGCACCCACCGGAGCAACAGTTGAATTTTTCAGAGCCAAGGGCTATGAATTTCCTCCCGAATACGGTCCCCTTGCAGCAGTTACACCAGGTACTTTTGGCGGACTCTGTTTAATGCTTAGCGAGTTTGGTACTATGAGTTTGAAAGAAGTATTGGCCCCGGCTATGCAATTGGCAGCAGGCTATCCAATTGAAGCGCAAACTGCAAATAGCATGGAGAAAGGAAAAGAAATGCTAAAAGGATGGCCTTATTCAAAAGCAATTTTCTTGCCACATCTCGGACAAAAAAGAGAAGCACCAGAGGCTGGAGAAATTTTTGTTCAGAAAGATTTACTTGAAACATTAACCAAATTAGTAGAAGCAGAACAGGCTGCATTAAAAAATAAGAAAAGTCGCAAAGCTGCAATCATGGCTGCTTACGAACGTTTTTATACGGGCGATGTAGCAAAAGAATTTGTGCGGGGCAATAATGAACAAGGTGGTTTAATTACCATGCAAGACCTCGCCAATTGGAAACCAAAAATAGAAGAACCACTACATGTTAATTATAAAGGAATTGAAGTATATAAATTACAGCAATGGACACAGGGACCTATGTTATTACAAGGTTTGAATATTTTAGAAAACATTGATCTAAAATCAATGGGCTTTAATAGTCCGCAATATATTCATACTGTATATCAAGCATTGAGCATGAGTTTTGCTGATCGCGATTTTTACTATGGCGATCCGGCATTTTCGCCCAATATTCCTATGCAAGGTTTGCTTAGTAAGGCTTATGCAAAGGATAGAGCCAAGCAAATATTACTCGATAAGAACGATCCAAATATTGTACCAGGAGATCCTTATCCATATGAGGGAAAATCAAATCCGTATTTGACACTGCTTCAAAAAAGAAAATTACTTACCGATACCAGTGCGTTGCAGGGCACTGCTATTCCCAAACACGATCAGACTAGTTATATCAGTATGGAGGATTTGAAAAACAGCATTGCATCAAGCGATGAAGCATATCACGATAGACTATGGCGCGGTACTACTTCTGTTGAAGCTGCAGATACTTCAGGATGGGTTGTTTCGATTACACCAAGTGGGGGATGGTTACCAGCCTGTGTT
Organism: uncultured Bacteroidota bacterium; assembly: GCA_903821465.1. Lineage (GTDB taxonomy): Bacteria > Bacteroidota > Bacteroidia > Chitinophagales > Chitinophagaceae > Sediminibacterium. The sequence goes on from CAIJLK010000145.1 coordinate 9,530, forward strand.
GCAGGAAAGACGGGGATTGGAATGAGTCAGCGTATGCAAAGTTTTGTTTTGGATAGTACCATTGATCCTTTCAACGTAGTTGCTCCAGGTAAAAGACCTCGCGTAACATTAACTCCTTCTCTAGCTTTAAAAAATGGTAAACCATTGTTATGTTTCGGTGTACAAGGTGGCGATACACAGGATCAAAACCTACTTCAATTCTTTTTGAATATGATTGAATTTAACATGACTGTTCAAGAAGCCACTGAGGCTCCAAACTTTAATACTAATCAACTCTGGTTATCATTGGGTGGTTCAAAAATGAGCGATAGAAAACCAAGAGCAGGAAATATTCTCTTATCAAATACTACTAAGCCAGCAGTAACTGATGCTTTAAAAAAGATGGGATACAATATTAGTTTTGGCAGTAGAACTTCTGGTCCAATCAACGCAATTTACCTAGATGATAAACACAAGTCCATCTGGGGCGGCAGCTCTAATAATGGAGAGGATTATGGCATTGGCTGGTAGAAGAAAGTGAAGCGTGAAGCGTGAAGCGCCGAGAACACTGCATTTCAAAACGAAACCCTTGGCTGAGCCAAGGGTTTATCGTTTAAACAACTCTATTATTTTATCATCTTACAAACCTCTTTTCACTTTTATCTATTATCTTTTATCTATTAAAAACGGTTTTCCCAATCATCACCCGTTCAACGTCTTCACGGCGTGATAGTTCTGGCCGCTTTCCTCCCTCTGCAAACATTTTTGCTTGATCATCGTAGTGGCTATTCATAAAGTATCCTGACTGGCCAGTTGGATTTACACTCATTGCTTTACTGGCATTTCCGAAGTCGATGATGCGGCGAAGGGCTGGTCCGTATAACACTTTGTACAACCCACTGCTATCTAAATTGAAGTCAAGGTTATTGATAGTTTCTTTACCTCCATTCACTGCAATCGGCCCCACATTAAACCATTTACCAAAACCAGGCACAATACCTAATGGATGTTTGTGTTCTATGCTGTGTACTTTTTTCCATTGCCAGTTGGCCGTATTTTCGCCTAGTTGTTTGTTTAATTCCACAGTTGCATCGTTCAATGCTTTAGCAAATATTTCTGCTCTTGTTTCTTTTACAGTAGTATGAATATCATCCCACCATTTCGAACTATCGTTCTGAAAAAAGCTTTCCATATTTCTTTTCAAACTTGCCTGATTTTCGAAAGACTGAAATGATTCTTTTCCTAATTCATCTTCTAACGCATATTTATTGATGAGGTGCAAGAATTTATAAAAAATAGTAGGTTCTACATTTTCTAATCCATGCATTCCATCCCATTTACTCAAGATCTGATAGCAATTCTGCGCAGCACCGCTCAATTTTTCTTTATTGATGACAGGTAAAATTTTGGCTAGCAGTCTTGGATAATTGGTTGACTGCACATCATTAATTACAGCACGAACTGATTCTTCTGTCCAATCTTTCTTATCGGTAAATACCAATTCCTCGATTCTTGATGCACGATTTGCCGGAACATAATATCCAGGCACCAACCCAGTACCCATATCATTAGGTTGATTATTGGCAGTATACAATACCCCACGTGCAGGATTTAATATTTGTGGATTTTGTTTAAAATCTAACCATCCTTGCGGATCATCTAATCCTGTAGACCCATCCAAAATTAGTTGCGGATTTACATGTTTCGGACGGATTGGTAATTTACCAGCAGCCCACCATGCGATATTTCCTGAAGTGTCTGCCCACATAAAATTGAGTCCGGGTGCAGTTAAAGGTTCTACTGCAATAGCGGCTTCTGCAACGTTTGAAGCGTGACTAAGATTATAGAATATCTGTAAATGTCTGCAAGGGAATTGATGATATACCCACCACAAAGCAATCGGGTCTTCCATGTCTTTAAC
>CAIJLK010000146.1 GCA_903821465.1 uncultured Bacteroidota bacterium
GGATACTAAACGGTTATGAGAAAACTATTCAATTTGCTGCTCTGCATCAGCAGCTTAGCTCCGCTTACGCTATTAGCACAGGAGGCTGATGTATTAATCAAAAACGGAAAGGTCTTGGATGGCACAGGCAACTCTTGGTTCTACGGCGATATAGCCGTAAAAAATGGGAAGATCTTGAAGATCGGCAACCTCGCTTCATGGCATGCAGCTAAAACTATTGATGCGGGGGGACTGATTGTGGCACCCGGATTTATTGATGTGCACACGCATATTGAAGGCGATGAAAAAAAGAATCCGATTGCTAGTAATTTTATTTATGATGGTGTTACCAGCGTTGTTACCGGCAACTGCGGATTGAGTGAAGTGAATATTGGCAAATATTTTTCGATGATCGATAGCTTGAAATTATCGATCAATGTGGCGGCATTAGTGGGACATAACGATGTTCGCAAAGCTGCAATGGGCTCTGCCAATCGCGATCCAACAGAAGCCGAAATGTTGCATATGGAAGCAATCGTTAAGAAGGCGATGGAAGATGGGGCAGTGGGACTTTCAACTGGACTCATTTATATCCCCGGCACTTATTCAAAGACAATTGAAATAGTTCGCTTAGCAAAAGTGGCTTCTGCTTATCATGGAGTATATGCCAGCCATATGCGCGATGAAGGGGATAGTGTTACCGAAGCCATTGAAGAAGCATTGCATATTGGCCGCGAAGCAAAAATGCCTGTGGAGATCTCACATTTTAAATTGAGCGGACAGCAGAACTGGGGACGCAGTAAAGAAACCGTACCAATGATCATCGCTGCGCGTAAAGAAGGTTTAGATGTTACTATTGATCAATATCCTTATACGGCCAGCAGTACTTCACTCAGCACACTATTGCCTGATTGGGTATTGGCAGACGGACAAGACAGCATTAAAGCAAGACTAGCGCGACCAGCTGTGCGCAAAGAAGTAGTGGCGTATATGATCAAGAAATTACAGAAGCGGAAACTCAAGAATTTTAGTTACCCTGTTGTGGCATCCTATAAAGCTGACAGTACTTACAACGGAAAAAGTATTGAGCAAGTAAATTTATTAAGAGGCAAAAAACATAAAGCCACAGAAGAAGCAGAAACCATTATTCAAATGATGGAGCAAGGCGGCGCTGGCATGGTGTTTCATGGCATGAGCGATCTGGATGTGAAAAATATTATGCAGTATCCATTCAATATGTTTGCAAGCGATGCAAGTATTAGAGTGTATGGATCGGGCAATCCGCATCCACGTGGTTATGGCACCAACGCAAGAGTATTGGGTAAATATGTGCGCGAAGAAAAAGTGATCTCATTGGAAGAGGCTGTTCGACGAATGACTTCACTGCCTGCACAGAAATTCCAATTAAAAGATCGTGGATTATTGCGCGATGGATTTGCAGCTGATATTGTGATCTTTGATCCAAATACCGTTACAGATAATTCTACTTACGATAAACCTCACCAGTATTCAAGCGGATTCAAATATGTATTGGTGAACGGTGTAGTTACAGTAGAAGATTCAAAACATACTGGCGCAAGAGCAGGTACTACTTTAAAACTCAATTAGTAAGATGCGAAAAATATTCATTTTATTTTTATTGATAGCTATTGGTCAGTTTGCTTTGGCACAAAAAATGCCTGCAGAGAAAATCAAAACATTGGTTGATACCATCACTGCAAATAAAGCATTCAATGGGGTGATACTGATTGCAGAGAACAACAAACCTGTGTATGAAAAAGCAATCGGTTTTAGAACTTATGCCGATAAAAAACTGTTGAAGCAAACCGATATCTTCGAACTCGCTTCAGTGAGTAAACAATTTTGCGCACTAGTGATCATGCAATTAAAAGAGAATGGCTTATTACAATATGATGATCTGGTAGAAAAATATCTTGATATCCCATACAAAGGAATCAGGATCCGAAATTTATTAACGCATACCAGTGGCTTGCCCGATTACCAACAGATCATGGATCTGAATTGGGATAAATCTAAAGTGGCCAACAATAATGATATAATTGCCTATCTAAATAAGTATCATCCTCCTCGCCTATTTGCGCCGGGTGAAAAATATACCTATAGCAACACGGGATATGTACTACTGGCAAGCATTGCAGAGAAAGCGAGTGGCAGAGATTTTATTGAATACTGTAATACCGAAATTTTTCAGAAGCTGGGCATGAAACACACAGCGATCAGAACGCTGGAAGAAAAAGCAGCCGTGAAAAATTTTGCGATCGGCCATATATATGCCGATGAAGTCAGAGGATATGTGCGTGCAGATTCTTTTCCTTCTTCTAATTATACCATTTGGTTGGGTAATAGAAAAGGGCCGGGTAGGATCAGTTCCACTGCACATGATCTATTGAAATGGGATCTGGCTATTCGCGAATACCAATTGGTTTCAAAAGAAACCATGCAAGATGCTTATACACCTATGAAATTAAACGATGGAACTTTTTCTTTTTACGGTTTTGGATTAGAACTTGTTTTTAAAAATAAGGACCTGCACTTGGTTTGGCATAATGGCGATAACCCCGGTTACAAAACTTTGATCATGCGCGATCTTACTTATAACAGAACATTAATTATTTTAACGAATAACGATGCAATCGAAATGAACGCCGTCATTGGCGCTTGTGCCAAAATCATCGACAAAGAATAAATCACTTTCTAATTGAACCCTATGCTTAAGAAATTATTATTGATTGCCTTGTTCCCCATCGCTGCACATGCGCAGGATTATAAAAAGATCCATCAGAAAGCCATCTTCGTTGATTCGCACAACGATATCCTCACTGCCTGCATTGAAAAAAATGTACGCATGGATGATAACCTTAAAGGAAAAACACAATCTGATCTGGCACGTTTTAAAGAAGCTGGTGTTGATGTACAGATCTTTTCGGTATGGTGCGATGGCAATATGAAAAACCCCTACCAATTCGCGAATCGTGAAATGGATACACTTGATGCTGTGATCAATCGCAATCCAGATAAGATCACCCTTACCAGAAATTCAGCCGAATTGAAAAAAGCATTGAAGCAACATAAACTCGCTGCCATGTTTGGTGTGGAAGGTGGACATATGATTGAATCTGACTTAACCAAATTGGATAATATTTACCAACGTGGCGCCCGCTATATGACGCTTACTTGGAACAATTCAAACCCTTGGGCAACATCTGCGATGGATGAAACATTGAAGAAAGATAGTTTGGCTAAAACGCATAAGGGATTAACCGACTTTGGCAAACAAGTGATCAAACGCATGAACGAACTGGGCATGATGGTAGATCTTTCCCATACCGGCGAACAAACATTCTGGGATGTGATGAATACCACTACTAAGCCTGTGATTGTTTCTCATAGCAATGCCTATGCGCTTTGTCCGATCTTCAGAAATCTAAAAGACGATCAGATCAAAGCTGTTGCAAAAAATGGCGGTGTGATTGATCTGAATTTCTATTCTGGATTTATCGATAGCACATTCAAAAAGAAAGAAGCAGCATTCATTGTGCGCCACCAAAAAGAATTAGATGAACTGATCAAAGCTGGTACTGTTAAGGAATATGCATTATCAGTACTTACCTCAAAATATTTCGATGAAGTACAAGCTTCCCGTCCCCCGCTTACAGCCCTTCTTGCCCATTTAGATTATATTGTTCAGCTTGCTGGTGTTGACCATGTAGGTATTGGTTCTGATTTTGATGGTATCACTTCAAGTCCGAGAGAATTAGATGATGTTACGAACTACGATTTAATTACTAAGGCTTTAATTGAAAAAGGGTATAGTAAAAAAGACATCAATAAAATTCTGGGAGGAAATGTTTTGCGGGTGTTAAAAGCGAATGAAAGAAAGTGAAGAGTGAAGAGTGAAGAGTGAAGAGTGAAGAGTGAAGAGTGAAGAGATAAAAGATAAGAGTGAAGGGAGGAGAAAAAGTTGAAAGAGAATACGATAACCCCAGCTTTCAAGCTGGGGGGCA
>CAIJLK010000147.1 GCA_903821465.1 uncultured Bacteroidota bacterium
ATTAATATGGATAAATGGAAAATGAATCCCTTTTTGGGAACATTAATGACTGATTGTATTTTTAAACACTTTTCCATCCTTTACTATCAACAACAAATTTTTATCATAGTCGGCCAAAATTTTAAGGTCCTCTAGAGGATTGCCATCTACCAATAAAATATCTGCATAAGCACCTTCTTCAAGTATACCCAATTTTTTAGGATAAGGGTTACGTGGACCGCTCATCGCTAACAATTGTGCATTTGTTGAAATCTTACTGATCAGATTATTCACGATCAAAACATTTCCTGTGATTGTCTTTTCATCTTTACCATAAAAGATTTGTACGTTGTTGATCAGAAGCGTACTATTTTGAGCAGTACCAAAAAGGCAGAAAGCTAGGCCTAAACAGAATAATTGCGTTCTTTTGATAACAAGGATTGTATATTTTCAGTAATATTAGCTAATATTCTCTGTTTAGCCAATAGGCTCCAAAATTGAAACAATATGGAAAAACAAACTGGTCGTTTAGAAGCATTCAGTGATGGGATTTTCGCCGTAGCCATTACTTTGTTAGCATTAGAAATTGGCATAAAGGAATATGCTGGAGCAACTAATGAAAACTTGTGGGAGAAAATTCTGGAGCGTTGGCCGGAATACTTTTCCTATTTCAACTCATTTGCAACAGTGTTATTGATTTGGATGGGACATAATAAGATCTTCAAACAATTAAGAGCCGCCAATCATTGGATCATTTTAATGAACGGATTGGTATTATTGGTTGTAGTGCTCTTTCCCTATCCAACCAAAACAGTAGGTATATTTATTGGAACGCCTGCAGAAAATACAGCTGTGGCTTTTTATGCAGGATTCACAGGTAGTATTTCATTGACCATGTTGTTTTTAAATCTCTGTATTCTCAGAAATAAAAAACTCTTATTGAATCAAGCGAAGAGTATACCTTGGTTTCATGGCATGATCCGGGGGCAGGTTATTGGAATTCTAGCTTATGCACTCACTGCAATCATTGCATTGTATTATTCAAGAATTGCTATCCTGCTTACTTTTTTAATGTGGGTATACTGGACTTTTGCTACCAAGGATATCGAGGAGGATTTTGCAGATTAAAACTTAGTTCTCTTCCAATCAATTGTAACAGCTGATCCCTCTGCAAAAATTACAGAATCTGCTGTTTGATTATTGAGGGATGCAAAATCCTTTCCATACATAGCGGTAAAATCGCAATCAATCGAATGATCGATCACTTGATTGACCTTCCAACTAGGATGGTTAACTCTATATTCCTCCGTAGCACTGCTATTTATTTTTGTATAACCATAATAATGTTCAAAAATAAATTCCTCTATACTTCCTTCAATCATGTTCTCTCTCTCTTTGGCAGTGGTTACGGAGATATGATTCCATTTATGATGGGTCTTCCAATCGAATTGAACTTTGTTTGTTGGGCCAGTAATGTCAATCAAATTTTTAGTAGGAATTACAGTATAGTGTTCTTTATATAATTTATTAGCCATCCATGCTACGATTTTAAAAGGAACCGTTTCATTGATAAATACAACCCCTCTTTTTATCGTATTCCCTTCTATTCTCTTTACATAAAAACGCAGATTAACTTCTTCAAAAGTCCCCAGAAATGGAATGGGAATCTGAAACAGGCTGGTTTTTTTAAACATAAAACCTACGAGGCTAACGTAGGTTTTATTATTGTAAAAATCTAATTCAACACCTTTTGGCAAATAAGGTTTCAGTAGATCCGGATCTACCGCATAGTTTGCCATGATTATATTTTCCCAACGAGCGGATAAAAATGTCTTAATCATGCTTATAAAACAATACAAGCTCGAATAAGTTCAAACTACCGCAACTATTGAATAGTTACTGCAGCAGTTTGATTGATCTTAGCTGATGAACCGCCTACCAATATTTTATACACACCAGGTTCTACGATCCATTTTGATATTTTGGTATCGTAGTAAGCCAAGTCTTTTACTGGGATAGTTAGGGTTACTTCTGCTTTGCCTCCCTTATTCACCAGTACTTTAGTAAATGCTTTCAATTCCTTATCAGCACGTGCTACAGTTGAGTTGGGTTTGCTCACATATAATTGAACGATCTCTTTTCCTGAGTAATTACCAGTATTGGCAATGCTAAGAGTTGCAGTAATAGTTTCGTTGGTTTTGTAAATTGACTTATCCGTTTTTAATCCAGCATATGCAAATGAAGTATATGACAAACCATAACCGAATGGATAGAGAGGAGTGATCTTTTTGGTATCAAACCAGCGGTATCCAACCAAGATGCCTTCCTTATAGGTTTCCACAGAATCGCCGGGATAAGCATTCAATGCATGTGCAGGAGATTGTTTTAAATTGGCCGGAAAAGTGAAAGGCATTTTACCCGATGGATTTACTTTGCCAGTTAACACATCAGCCAATGCATTGCCATTTTCAGAACCATTATACCAACTCCATACGATGGTGCTGCTTTGTTGTTTGATCTGATTGATATCATATGGTGCACCACCAATCACAACAATGATGGTATTGCTGTTAGCTGCTAGTACTGCATCCACCAATTGTTGTTCGCCAAAAGGAAGCGATAGGTCTGGTCTGTCTCTACTTTCACTTTCATAATCACGATTACCCCCAACAAATAGAATGGTTAACTCAGAAGATTTAGCCAGAGCTGCAGCTTCTGCAATGAGTGCCGGATCTGCCTTTGAGGTTTCAACTTTATTTACATTTTCTTTTGATTTCACGATTGCACGATATCCTTGTGCAAATTTGATGCTGGTGTTTTTATCTAATTTATTTTCTAATCCTTTTAAAGGCGTGATTTCATATTTTGCTTTTACACCTGCACCAAATCCACCTAAGTGATTTGTACGGATGGCATTATCACCAATCACTGCAACAGATTTAATTTTTGCTGTATTGAGTGGTAACATATTTTTTTCATTTTTCAAAAGCACCACTGATTCTGCTGCAATATCGTATGCGGTTTTGCTATGTGCTGCTGTATTGATACTACCTGCTGGCGGATTTGAGCTCATGGTAGTATGAAACATCACCCATAAAATTCTGCTTACTTTTTCATCAATAGTTGCTACACTTACTTTTCCTTCTTTCACTGCCTGGAGTAATTTATCGGCAAAATAATAAGTGTTGTAAGGAGGCGCAGAACCCATTTCTAAATCTAATCCGTTATTAGCTGCAGTAACAGTGCTATGCGTACCACCCCAGTCGCTGATCACAATTCCTTTAAAACCCCACTGCTCTTTTAATATAGTTTTAAGTAGGTATGCATTTTCAGAACAATAAACTCCACGGAGTTTATTGTAAGCACTCATAATGGTCCATGCATTCCCTTCTGTGATGGTTGCTTTAAAAGCAGGCAGATAAATTTCTTGCATGGCACGTTCATCAATTTCAACACTTACGCTACCGCGTGCAATTTCCTGATTGTTCAGTGCGTAGTGTTTTACGCAGGCTGCAATATTTTGGCTTTGAATTCCTTTCACAGATTGTACAGCCAATTTCGAATTCAAATAAGGATCTTCCGATAAGTACTCATAGGTTCTACCATTGAGAGGTGTACGAGCAATATTAAAAGCGGGAGCCAGCATCACATATTTTTTTCTAGCCCTTGCTTCTTCGCCTACAGCTCGTCCATAATTGTAAGAGAGTGTTGGGTTCCAGGTTGCAGCCAGTGCAGATCCATTAGGGAAGAATGTAGCAGAGTCAGTTTTCAAGTTGGCAGATCCCCAGCCTTCCAACACATCTTCACGCACACCCAAGGGGCCGTCATCCGTCATCAGTCCCGGTATATTCAAACGCGGAACACCAGCAGTACCAAAGATCCCATTCGCATGCAGCATGGCAATCTTTTCTTCGAGCGTTAATTGTTTCACAATCGCGGCAATTTTTTGCGCACTCACTTGATCCTTGCTAGTCTGAGCAGCAATAAAACAAGTAGGGGCAATTAAGAGCAGGGAGACCAAAAATTGTAAGGCTTGGCGTTTCATAAATGGCAGTATTTGTTGATTGATTTGATCGTTAAGAGGGTATAGATAAAGTTAAGCAATTTTCATTTGATGATTAGTTATTGAAGTAAAGTCTGCTTCCAACACTAATTACTCAAAACATATTTATCAAACCAATTGATCATCCTTTTATAAAAATCAATATTGTGTTTTATTTGTTTAAATCCGTGTGGTTCGTTCGGATACAAAACCAATTCTGTTGGAACATTGTAATAGTGTAGGGCTCTGTACAATTCCTGCGACTGACCCACGGGATCAATTTTATCATTCTCTCCCTGAATGATTAAGGTAGGTGTTTTGGCATTTTTTATAAAACTAATCGGAGCATGTTTTGAAAAATTATCCGGATGCTCGTAGGGTGTACCAAAGAACCAACGGTCATATGCTGCATTGTCTTCCGTGCCAAATTCACTGGCTAGGTTTGCAATACCTGCACCAGCCATAGCAGCTTTAAAACGATTGGTTTGGGTGATCGCCCATTCAGCCATATAACCACCGTAAGACCATCCTGAAATACCCATACGATTACTGTCAATTTTTTCTTTTGCGATCAGCATATCTACTCCATACATGATGTCTTTAAAATCATTGCCACCCCAGTCATTCCGGTTGGCGATAAGAAAATCTTGTCCATAACCAGTAGAGCCTCTAATATTCGGACAGAATACTGCATACCCTTGCTGTACAAATAACTGAACCCATGCGCTATAATCATTAATAAATGCACTGGTTGGACCGCCGTGAATAAATACCACCAGTGGTAAAAGTTTGCTCGAACTTTTTGCGGGTTTATAAAGTGCAGCTTCAATTGGAAGTCCATCAAAACTTTTATAAGTAATAAATTTTGGTTTTGCAAGTGCAATGCCCTCAAATACTTTATTGAAATGTGAGACCTGCATTGGTTTTTTATCTGCACCCATCAGCCAGACTTCACTAGGCTTTGTGGCAGAAAAACTTTCAAAAAGAATCGTTCCATTTGCGGCTACATCAAAGGAGCCAATGTTTTGATCGATGGGATATTCAGTTGCATTTCCGTTATCATTAATACTAAATAAATTTGTTGAAAATCCTTTCTGTACAACAGCAACCAGATGATTGTTATCAATAAATTTGAATGTCCGAATGGGAAGGTCAATACTCTTAGCCGTAATGTTTTTAGCAACACCTGTTTTTAAGGATTGAAGGAACAACTCATCTGCATCGGGACCATCTCCACGTGACGCATTATAAGCTATCATATTTCCATCTGGGGATATTTGAATATTTCCCCAAAAGGAATGAGTGGGACTTGAAATATTTACTACAGAACTATCTTTTAATGATAATGAATTCAATTGATAAACAGGAACCTCAGCAAGTGGCAAAGATTGTGTAATTAATAGTAATGCATCACCCGAAGGCATCCATTTCATTTCTTCTACTTCCCAATTTTGATGTGTGAATTGTTTTACTAGTTTGGTGTTTACATCAATGATGAAAACTCTTGTTGGTTTTGCAGATTCACTTATTGCCTGTTCATCATATTGATCAGCCTTCCGTTTTTCTTCCTCGGCAGAAGCTGGTTCTTCTGCCAGATAAGCGATTGTATTGCTGATCGGATTCCATTCAAAAGTTGAGATGGGCGTCTTCGCCTGGGTTAACTGCATGGCTTCGCCTCCGTTTAGATCCATCAAAAAAATTTGATTCACCTCATTTCTGTTTGATAGAAAAGCAAGCTGGTTTCCATCGGGCGACCATTTAGGATTTGTCTCTGACTTTTTTGAGTTGCTAAATTGTCTGATAGTTTTTGTAGCAACATCGATCAGCCAAATATGTGAAGCAGGTAAATCTTTGTCCACCCCCGTTTGAGAAACTACTACTACTGCCTTTTTTCCGTCAGGAGAAAATACTGGGTTTTTAACAGCATACTTTGATAGCGCCTGTTCAATTGTTAAGCTGTCAATTTTAGTTTGCGAAATACTTCTACTTACAAAAAATGACAAGCAAATGATTAAGAACAAAGAAGGAAATGGTTTCATATGTAATTGTTTTTTCACAGATTAAAATGTTACAATCATATTTTCTCAAAGGCTAATTTGATCTTTTGAATATTTAAAGAACTTTTGCCATAATCTATTAAAGTAGTCTTCAATATAGATTTGCTAAGAACTGATAATTGAATTTTATAATTGTCGATTTTAGTTAATTTAATAATTACAATTTCACCCCAAGAGCGAATGGTGGCACTAGTCTTTGCTTTGTAAATATTTTGTTCTTTGTCATACTTAAATTTGTATGAATTTATTTTTTCTGGAATTTCATTTTCAATAATTGCTAATACTTCTTCCAATGTTTTGTCAACCGAAAAAGTGGCAGATTGTGTAGGATTTACATCGAAGTCTTTCAAAGAAACTTTATATGATTTCATATAAAATGCCTGAACTAATGCGATAACAATTATGAAGACGAGAGTTGTTATACACGATAATAGTGCTGTCCAGATTACTGTTTCTAGATTAAAATTTCTAAATAGAAAAATTAAGCCAACAAAAAACTGTACCGAAAAAACGAAAAGTCCCACTTTAAGATTTTGAGTTATAATTTTTTTCATTTCAGTAATTTTTCGCTGGTCAATAAATTAATTAAGCTGTTTAAATATACCAATCTTTATATATGCATTGTCGATTTCGAGTTTAGTATTTCTTTGTAACCCTCAGTTATCCCCTTAAAACAAAGAAGCAACCCTTACTCAGGATTGCTTCTTGTTAAAACAGAATCTGTTCTTTTGATTCGGTTAATATTCGCAGTGGAATTATAATAGTTTGTTTACTTCATCAATAATTTCTGACTTAGTAATTGGAATACCCATCATTTTATTGAAAGCAATTGCATCAACATTGTATTGATCACGGATGATCTTTACTAGCTGGCCGTTATTGATTTCTGGGATCAGGACTTTGTCGAAGTTTTTAATGATCTCGCCAAGGTTCTTCGGGAAGGGACGAACATAACGAATATGTGCGTGACTAACCGATACACCTGCTGCATGCAGTTCTTGGCAGGCACTCTTGATAGCACCATAAGTGGAACCCCATCCTAATACCAATACCTTGCCTTTCTCTGCACCACTATCAATAGTTTGTGCAGGAATATAATCAGCAACCTTATCAACTTTCGCCTGGCGAATCTTGATCATGTGCTGGTGATTCTCTGGCTCGTAGTTTACATTACCTGTAACATCTTGCTTTTCTAATCCGCCAATGCGGTGCTCTAAACCTTCAGTACCTGGTACTGCCCATGGACGAACTAATTTTTCATCACGCTTGTAAGGCATATACTTTGCATCGCCATCGTCTTTCGATGTCTTGAATTTTACTTCAATTGGCTTAATGTCTGCAGATGTTGGGAACTTCCATGGCTCTGCACCATTGGCAATATATCCATCGCTCAATAAGATCACAGGAGTCATATGCTCTAATGCAATTCTACATGCTTCGATCGCTACTTCAA
>CAIJLK010000148.1 GCA_903821465.1 uncultured Bacteroidota bacterium
ACCTGCAACATTTTAGTGCCTACTAAGCCGGTGGCACCTACTACGGCTACTTTCATTTTTTTGGGTTTAATATGATTGAAAATTAAAAGGCCTCCCCATTTTGGGAAGGCCTCTAAGTATATTAATCATAGACAACGTGGAGACTCCTTCCCTTTAGAGAGGTTTCTTAGAGCGTTATGTATGGTTCAATGACATCATTATGTTGCGAAAATATCGTGAATGCTTAAAAATGCCAAAATTATTTTGAGAGACTCATTAAACCAACTCAATATCAAAGTTCACTAACTGAACAAATTCTGCAATTCTAGCATCAATATCTGCTTTATTAATTTCTCTTAATCTTTGTGTGCCAAACTTCTCTACACAAAAAGACGCCATTGCAGAACCAACTATAATAGCTGTTTTCATGTTTTCAAAAGAAATATCTTTTGTCTTTGCAAGATGTCCAATAAATCCGCCAGCAAAAGTATCTCCAGCACCTGTTGGATCAAATACTTCTTCTAAAGGAAGTGCAGGAGCGAAGAATACTTTCTCTTCATGAAAAAGTAAAGCACCATGCTCACCTTTTTTTATGATCAAATATTTTGGTCCCATCTTCATAATAGTCTTTGCCGCTTTTACCAAAGAATAATCGCCACTCAATTGACGGGCTTCACTATCATTCACCATCAATACATCAACTAAAGCAATTGTTTTCTTCAATTCGTCCATAGCAATCTCCATCCAGAAATTCATGGTATCCATGATGATCAACTTAGGCTTGGTTTGCAACTGCTCAATTACAGAGCGTTGAACTTCTGGTGCCAGGTTGCCCAACATCAAAAACGCGCAATCCTGATAGCTATCCGGAACAACTGGTTGAAAATTTGCGAGTACATTCAATTGGGTATCGAGTGTATCACGGGTATTCATATCCATATGATAACGACCACTCCAGAAAAATGTCTTTTCGTCTTTTTTTATTTGCACACCTTCTAAATCCACTTTCCTTTCTGTAAGCGCTGTTAATTCCGCATCCGGAAAATCACCACCTACTACTGAGATTTGCTTAATGGATGTAAAATTTGATGCGCACCAGGCAATATAAGTTCCTGCACCGCCAATAATTTTATCACTTTTCCCAAATGGCGTTTCAATAGCATCAAAAGCCATTGAACCAACTACGACTAAAGACATAATTTAAGGTTTGTTATCGGCCGCGAAACTAGGTGATTTAAGGCTAAAACCCTTTATTGATAGGCATTTTCTTTAATAATAGTTCGAAATTTCGTTAAATTATCTACTTTATCGGCGAATAAAAACTAACAAGAAAACTTTTTTTTGGCTAAAATGGCGCTAACATTTGTTAGTATATTATCTTTACTGCATGGCTAGGATTAAAACAGAGAACAACCTTACTAGAAAAGAAGTGATTGTTTCTAAAGCAGCAACGCTATTCAGAGAAAAAGGATTTAAAGCAGCTAGCATGCGAGATCTTGCCGAATCAGTTGGCGTTGAGGCAGCAAGTTTATACAATCATATAAAGTCGAAAACAGAAATATTGCATGAATTATGTTTCAGTGTTGCCAACAGGTTTATGCATAAAATGGATGAAGTAGAAGCGGAACATACTAGCTCGGTGGCGAAAATAGAAAAGTTGCTGCGCTTTCATATCAATGGAATGATCCAGCATTATGAAGAAGTATATGTGAGTGATAGAGAATGGAAGCATTTGTCAGATCCCTATCTCTCAAATTTTCAAAATCAAAGAAGGATCTATCGCAAACGTTTTGCTGCAATTATAGAACAGGGAATTCTTAATCACGAGATCAAGAAAATTGATGCACCAACTGCTGTGCTAATTGTTTTACATGCAATTAGCGGCATTGAAAGTTGGCACCGTTCTACGCAAAAAATTACTGCTGCAGAATTAGAAGAAAATATGATTAGTATATTGGTTGGTGGATTGGTAAACCGTTAACCCTCAGCATGTCTTTGCAATTCAATACACTTAAGGTTAAAGAAATTCACAAAGAAATAGCAGATTGCGTTTCAATTGTTTTTGACATTCCCAAGTCATTAGCAGCACAATACGCATTTAAGCAAGGACAGTATATTACCATCAAAAAAGATTTTAACGGTGAATCAATACGCAGAAATTATTCTATCTGTAGCAGTCCCTTTGATCAGGAACTAAGAATTGCCATTAAGAAAATTCCTAATGGCATTTTTTCAAGCTACGCAAATAATTTTCTTCAAAAAGGAGATGTTTTAGAAGTGCTACCCCCAACCGGAAAATTTTTTAGTGAACTTTCGTTTGCAAATATTAATAACTACATCGCATTTGCAGCTGGTAGTGGTATTACTCCCATTTTGTCGATCATCAAAACAACTTTACAAACTGAGCCTAATAGTAGCTTTACCTTAGTTTATGGCAATAGAAACAGGTATTCAATTCTTTTCAAAGAAGTATTGGAGGCTTTGAAAAACAAATATCTTGATCGATTTAGAATCATCTATATTCTCTCAAGAGAAAAAACTGAAAGCGATTTACACTTTGGGAGGATCGACGAAGAGAAATGTCAAAAAATATTCAAGAGTACAGTCGACCCAAAATCTATCTCTGCATTTTTTTTATGCGGACCCGAAGAAATGATCTTTTCTGTAAAATCGTTTCTAATGAAAATGGGGATCGACGATCACAAAATTCATTTCGAATTATTTAATATCAGTACAAGTCATCAAAATAAAACCCCTTCAATTCAAACATCAATCGAAAATGATGCAAACAGTAGCATCACTTTGAAACAAGATGGGCGGTCATTTGATTTTATACTCCCATATCAAGGCAAAAGCATATTAGATGCAGCTATTGCAATTGGAGCGGACCTTCCTTTTGCATGTAAGAAAGGAGTTTGCTGTACCTGTAAAGCGAAATTATTAGAAGGCGAAGTTGAAATGGATCGGGTATATGGATTAGAACCCGATGAAATTGATCAGGGTTATATTCTTACTTGCCAGGCACATCCTAGATCAGAACAAATTGTTGTTGATTTTGACATTTAGTTCATAAGATAACATGATACTGTAGTCGTTTTCTTTCTTTATTTTTACCTACAAGAATTTCAAATGGAAACAAGCTTAGCAGAACAGTTCCAGCAGAAAGTTGATCTAGAAATTAAGATAGAGCCAAAGGATTGGATGCCAGAGAAATATCGTCAAACCTTAATTCGCCAAATTAGTCAGCATGCCCATAGCGAAGTAGTAGGAATGTTACCAGAAGGAAACTGGATCTCCAGAGCTCCGAGTTTACGCAGAAAAGCAATTCTGTTGGCTAAAATTCAAGATGAGGCCGGTCATGGATTATATCTGTATTCAGCCGCAGAAACACTAGGAATCTCAAGAGATGAAATGTATCATCAATTACTTAGTGGAAGAGCCAAATACTCTTCGATTTTTAATTATCCTACACTTACATGGGCCGATATCGGCGCCATTGGATGGCTTGTAGATGGTGCTGCAATCTTGAATCAAGTACCACTTTGTAGAACCAGTTTCGGTCCGTATGCCCGCGCCATGGTGCGGGTTTGTAAAGAAGAAAGTTTTCACCAACGCCAAGGCTTTGAATCTTTATGGATATTAAGCAAAGGAACTGCAGCACAAAAAAGTATGTGTCAAGATGCCATCAACAGATGGTGGTGGCCTTGCTTAATGATGTTTGGTCCCCCAGACGATGAAAGCCCCAATACCATTCAAAGCATGCAATGGAAAATTAAACGGATTTCTAATGACGCACTCAGACAGAAATTTGTAGATATGATCGCAGAGCAAGTCAAGATATTAGGAATGAAACTACCCGACCCTGATTTGAAATGGAACGAAACAGAAAAACATTACAATTACGGAAAAATTAATTGGGATGAATTCTCGCAAGTGTTAAAAGGTAATGGGCCCTGTAATAAAGAAAGGATGGCAGCAAGAACAAAGGCCTGGGAGGATGGTGCTTGGGTAAGAGAAGCGGCAACTGTTTATGCCGAAAAAAAACGAAATGGTAACCCGAATTCTTAAATCAAGTATATGCAAACCTTAATTAGAAAATTTTTTTATGGCGATTATGGGGAAGAAAAAAATAATGGCGTAGAAAATAATTTATCTGGTGCAACTAAAAATGAATGGCCGCTTTGGGAGGTTTTTATTAGAAGCAAACAAGGTCTTGATCATAAACATGTTGGGAGCCTGCATGCGGCAGATGCAGTAATGGCATTAGAAAACGCCAGGGATGTTTATACGAGAAGAGGAGAAGGGGTAAGTATCTGGCTCGTAGAAAGTAAGAACATTCATGCAAGTAATCCTGACGAGTCAGCAGCATTATTTGAACCATCGAACGACAAAATATATCGTCATCCGAGTTTTTATGATTTGCCAGATGAACTCAAACATATGTAATGAATTGCGAAATAAAATAGAAGGCATCGAATATGACAATAAAAGAAATTAAGGATCCTTTAATTCATTATCTCCTACACTTAGGAGACAATGCATTGATATTGGGTCACAGAAATAGTGAATGGTGCGGACATGGACCTATATTGGAACAAGATATTGCACTAACAAATATTGCATTGGACCAAGTGGGACAGGCTAGAAATTTTTATCAATATGCTGCAATTCTGATCAATGAAATAAATGGCGATTCAATAACAGAAGATAGTCTGGCATACTTAAGAGATGCTTGGGATTATAAAAATTGTTTGATGGCAGAGTTGCCCAATGGCGATTGGGGACAGACCATATTAAAGCAATTCATTGCATCTGCATTTCAATATTATTTATATCAAGAACTAGAAAAAAATAGTAATCAACAATTAGCAGCTATTGCTTCAAAATCTTTGAAAGAACTAACTTATCATTTGCGCTGGAGTACTGATTGGGTTTTGCGTTTGGGCGATGGAACAGAAGAAAGTAAAAAAAGAATGCAAGAAGCCATACAAGCAGTTTGGCCATATACCAACGAATGGGTTGACTTTTCTGATTATGAACTGGAATTTCTGAATGGCAACCAAAATGAAATCAAAAATAATTGGGAAGAAAGAATTTTTAAGGTTTTTGTAGAAGCAGGATTAAAAGAACCTTCAGATATATGGATGCAGAAAGGAGGAAAGCAAGGAATTCATACAGAGCATTTAGGATATATTCTTTCTGAAATGCAATTCCTACAGAGAGCATACCCTGGCGCAGAATGGTGATTAAAATAAATGAAAATGAATAAACAGGAGGAACAGATCTGGCAAATACTTGAATCGGTAAAAGACCCGGAGATCCCTGTATTATCGATTGTTGACCTCGGTATTGTTCGTTCGATAACGTTATCTAACTCCACAAAAATTGAGGAAATAGAATTGCGTGTTTGCGTTACGCCAACTTATTCTGCTTGTCCTGCTGTAGATATGATCAATGCAGAAATTAAAATGGCACTAACAGATGCAGGATTTAAAAATATTCAAATAGAAAATATTTTATTCCCAGCATGGACAACCGACTGGATGTCTGAATCTGGAAAAGAAAAATTAAAAGATTATGGCATTGCCCCACCTATTGGAAAAAGTTGCGATCAAGTGAACATAGAAGATTTGAATATTGTTTGTCCCCAATGCGGTTCTGATCAAACAAAGGTCATATCAGCATTTGGAAGCACCGCATGCAAAGCACTTTTCCAATGCAGCAATTGTTTAGAGCCTTTTGACTATTTTAAATGTCATTAAAAAAAATATTAAATAATTTAATCAAACTATATGTCTTCTATTTTATTTCATATCGAAAATAATATTGCATTTATCACACTAAATAGACCAGATAAACTCAATGTATTTAATCGTGAAATGGCTTTACTATTTCAAAATTATTTAGATGAAGCTGCTTCCGTAAAAGATATCAGATGCATTTATTTAACAGGGGCAGGAAAAGGATTTTCTGCAGGTCAGGATTTATCGGAAGTGGTAGATCCGGAAGGGCCGGGTATGGATAAAATACTTAGTGAACACTATAATCCAATCGTGAAAAAGATCAGAAATATTCCAAAACCAGTCATTGCTGCCGTAAATGGAGTGGCAGCAGGAGCTGGCGCAAATATTGCATTGGCATGCGATATTGTTGTAGCTAATAGTAGTGCGAGTTTTATTCAAGCATTTTCTAAAATCGGTTTGATCCCTGATAGTGGAGGCACTTATACCCTGCCTAGATTAATCGGATTTCAAAGAGCCTCTGCCTTAATGATGTTAGGCGATAAGGTTACTGCACAAGAGGCATTTCAGATGGGAATGATCTATAAGGTCTTTGATAATGAGAACTTCATCGGTGAATCAACCAGTCTTGCCAATACTTTGGCAGTCATGCCCACAAAAGCACTAGCATATATTAAGCATGCTTTGAATCATAGTTATCTGAATTCGCTAGAAGATCAATTAGATCTGGAAGATAAGTTTCAACAAAAGGCTTCTGTTACATATGATTTCAAAGAAGGAGCTGCTGCATTTTTAGAAAAGAGATTACCCATATTTAAAGGAGAATAAAACTTGCGTGTATTGCTTAGGAACGGCAAGAAAATTATTTAACGTAACTTTGCATGTTGCAATCTGCAATTACCTTTTAATGAATTTATAGCGTGTCTGAAAGAAGTAATTTTATTGACCTCATTCGTATATTTTGTCACTCTGGTCATGGTGGTCCTGGTTCCCGTCATTTTATGCGTAATAAATTAACTGCAATGGGCGGACCAGATGGTGGCGATGGTGGAAGGGGTGCACATATCATCTTAAGAGGTAATAGTAATTTATGGACACTCTTACACTTACGTTATTTTAAAAATGTATTAGCAGAAGATGGGGAGATGGGAAGTAAAAATAATTGTACTGGTAAAGATGGTAAAGATATTATTATCGAAGTTCCTCTAGGTACAATTGCGCGCGACGAGGAAACTGGTAAAATTGATGCTGAGATTTTAGAGGACGGACAGGAAATAATTTTAATGAAAGGTGGAAGAGGAGGATTGGGTAATAGTAATTTTGCTACGCCAACTAATCAGGCACCAGAGCATTCACAACCAGGAGAACCTGGATTCGAAGGATGGAAAGTTCTTGAGCTGAAAGTATTGGCAGACGTAGGTTTGGTGGGTTTCCCAAATGCCGGAAAATCTACTTTACTATCTGTACTTACAGCAGCAAAACCTAAGATCGCAAACTATGCTTTTACAACACTAACGCCTCAATTAGGAATGGTGTCGTACAGAGACAATATGTCTTTTTGCATTGCAGATCTACCAGGAATTATTGAAGGTGCTGCAGAAGGAAAAGGATTGGGACATCGTTTCCTACGTCATATAGAAAGGAACTCAGTATTATTATTTTTAATTCCAGCAGATAGCGACGATCATAAAAAAGAATTTGAAATTCTAAGAAACGAATTAGGAGAATACAATCCGGAATTGTTGCAAAAAGATTTTGTGATAGCAATTAGTAAATCAGATATGCTTGACGAAGAATTGAAAGTTGCTATTAAAAAAGAATTACCAAGTGATATTCCATTAGTATTTATTTCATCAATCACTAACAAAGGTTTAACAGAATTAAAAGATCTTTTGTGGGACACATTAAATAAACCACAAGCTTAACACACTTGTAATCGACTGATTTTCAGTTTATTACAAGATAAATAACTAAATTAGTAGGGTAATCTCAAAATAATGGGGTTACCTTTTTTTATAAATTGTATTAACACCGTATCAACCATCCAAGACAAACGTCAATCATACTGGATGCTAGTTGATCATTTTATCTACGTTTTGCTACACCATCTGAGAAGAAAAAAAATATCTGTTTTACAGATTGCTTGTGCCATCAAGAAGTTCGTTATCAATTTATTTAATCTTAAAAATTAAAAAAAACATGAAAAAGCAATCAATCAACACAATCGCAAAAAGATTTTTCTTAGGCAACATGCTTGTAGCAATGTTCTTTCTTTCTGCAAACGCAAACACTGGTAGTACAAGAGTTTCTATCGACCCAACTAAGAAAATTGAAGTTAAATACGTGGGAACTGAAAAAGAAAATATGTTCTTCAACGTAAAATTCAACAACGAATCAGGTAAGTCATTTAAAGTTTACATCCTTGATGAATTAGGTGAAGTTATTTTCTCTAATAAGTATTCTGAGAAATCATTCGACAAAAAATTTATTTTCCCTACTAGTCAGGACATCAACAAACTAACTTTCTTAATTCAGTCTGAAAAAGGTTCTTACAAAGAAATCTTTGATGTAGCTGTTAAGACTAACACAGTTTCTGAAGTTAGCGTAACTAAAAAATAATTTCAAATTGACGAAGGTAACACTGATGAATGTTCAATCATTCTCAGTGTTACTTTTTTTATTATTGGTCTGTAATTGGACCTAAGAATACTGCTTGAGTACCAGTTCCTCCATAGAATCCTTTTAAAACAAGGGTATAAGATTTTCCCGCTACAGCTTCAAAATTTGGCAATTGTGTAATGGTACTACTAGTTCCTGCAACTACTGCCGAAGCATTGAATATTCCTGGATCAATTGCAGTATAAGAGATATAGGATAGTGTAGTAATGTGATCCACATAATTTCTACTAGAAAATAATTTTACAGGAGTAGAACCTGATCTAATAATATCGATTGAAGAATTAACATTTGCATAATCAAAGAACCGAATAAATGCCTTTCCTGTGGGAGGAGCAGTTCTATCGTCTTGAAATAAATTTCCTTTAATAATTGCTACCGAATCGTATACAATTGCGGAATAATAATTATTCGGATTAAAAGCAACAGTTCCAGATCCAATCATACTTGCAGTACCTGCCAGTGTAAATGAAACGGCTGTAGTTGAAGCATTAATAGTTTGATAACTTGATGCAGATCCGTAACCTACACTACCAACCACTAAATTGCTATTCGCGTAAACATCTAAAGCTCCAGCATTGGGCGACAAATTAATGAAGCGAAGGTTTGTAGTAGAAGTTGGAGTTGATTTAGTACAGGAAATAACACTGACTACTAAAAAAGTAAGTAAAAGTGCTTTAGCTAATCTTTTCATTTTATAATGGCTGTTGATGCATTCAATATTACGGAAGTTCTTAAAATGTGCCCTATATATTTGGCCAATAATTTCCTAAAAGACCAAAAAAATCCCCGGCAATTGCCAGGGATTGTATGCTATTAATTAATTAAAATTATCCAACTGCTTCGCTTTGCATGCTCTTAGAGCTCTTCTTTCTATCTTCTTCGTTCAACACCACTTTACGCATACGAATATTCTTTGGAGTTACTTCAATACACTCATCTTGTTGAATATATTCCATACACTCTTCTAAAGTGAACTGCAATTTTGGAACGATACGAACGCTATCATCACTTCCGCTTGCACGGTGGTTCGTTAGCTTTTTCATTTCCACTGCATTTACATTCAAATCACCTGGTTTGATATGTTCAGCAATAACCTGACCTGCATAAACTTCATCACTTGGCTCAATAAAAAATGAACCACGATCCTGTAATTTATCAATAGAATAAGCAGTAGTTGTTCCACCAAACTTAGCGATCAAAACACCATTACTTCTTCCTGGAATTGGACCTTTCCAAGGTTTGTATTCAATAAAGCGGTGCGCCATAACAGCTTCACCAGCAGTGTTTGTAAGCATTTGAGAACGTAAACCAATCAATCCACGTGAAGGAATTTCAAACTCCAAGTGTTGCATTTCGCCCTTGCTTTCCATGATCTGCATTTCACCTTTACGTTGAGTAACCAAGTCGATTACTTTACCGCTAAATTCACCTGGTACATCTACTACCAAATTCTCATAAGGTTCGTGTTTCTTACCATCTATTTGTTTTACCAATACCTGTGGATTACCAACAGTTAATTCGTAACCTTCACGACGCATGGTTTCTACTAGAATACCTAAGTGTAGAATACCGCGACCGAATACCAAGAAACTATCAGCACTGTCTGTATCTTCAACACGCAAAGCCAAGTTCTTTTCAGTTTCCTTCATTAAACGATCACGTAGGTGACGAGAAGTAACAAACTTACCATCCTTACCAAAGAAAGGTGAGTTGTTGATGCTGAAAGTCATACTCATAGTAGGTTCATCTACACTAATAATTGGCAAGCCTTCTGGTTTGTCAATATCTGCAATGGTATCTCCAATTGTAAAGTCATCTAAACCAACAACAGCACATAAATCGCCAGATAACACTTCTGTTACCTTACGCTTTCCCATGCCTTCAAACACATACAATTCTTTAACCTTACTTCTCTTGAACGTGCCATCGGCTTGAACAAGTGCAATCGTCTGACCTTCTTTGATCAAACCACGTGTTACTTTACCAATTGCAATTCTACCTAAGAAAGATGAATAATCTAAAGAAGTGATCTGCATTTGTAGTGGTCCTTCAGACACAACTGGTGCAGGTACATATTTAATAATACCATCCATTAAAGGAAGGATATCTTCAGTTTGAGTAAGAGTGTCGTTAAACCAACCATTCTTTCCACTACCATAGAAAGTAGGGAAATTCAATTGCTCTTCTGTTGCATCTAAGTTGAAAAATAATTCAAAAACCGCATCGTGCACTTCATCAGGACGGCAGTTTGCTTTATCTACTTTATTAATTACAACAATTGGCTTAAGATTTAAGTGCAATGCTTTCTGTAATACGAAACGTGTTTGAGGCATTGGTCCTTCAAAAGCATCCACTAAAAGAATAACTCCATCAGCCATTTTCAATACGCGTTCAACTTCACCACCGAAGTCAGAGTGACCAGGAGTGTCAATTACATTAATTTTTACTCCTTTATAAGTAACAGCAGCATTTTTACTGAAGATGGTAATACCTCTTTCTCTTTCAAGATCGTTGCTATCCATGATCAGATCACCTGTATCCTGGTTGTCTCTAAATACTTTAGTAGTCTGTAGAATACGGTCTACTAATGTTGTTTTGCCATGATCTACGTGGGCGATGATAGCAATATTTCTTATTTCCATGTAAAATTTTAAGGCTGCAAAGGTACGGCTTTAAGGTCGGCGGGCAATGAGCAACTTAAAACTTAATAGTTTGGCTATACTCGAATATAGATTTTTCGCTTATCGAGCAGCCATCCAACGCTCCAGCAAACCAGCATATAGCTCACTGAAAAGAGAAGAGATCCGAAATAATTACCTGCATAACTAAATATATTAATATATATCCAGCTGAATAAATTAGAGTTATCGCCCATTGGGATGATATACAAGCAAATTACCAGAATTTCAGAAAGCAGGTATACAAACAGGGGGTTCTTACCCAGCACTTCAAAGAAATAAGTGAATTGGGTCTTGTTTTTAAAGTCGATCAGGTAAATAATAGCCGAAATAATGATACAATCCAGCCCAACGGTGATCAAAACAAAGGAAGAGGTCCACAGTTTCTTGTTAATCGGGAAGACCATATTCCAACAATAGGCTAAGAATAAAAGCATTGCTCCGGTCAATAGTAATTTCGCAAGGCCCTCATAATCCTTTCCCTTTTTCTGCACATAGGCACCAACTGTAAATCCTGCAACCACATTAGCAATAGCTGGAAGGGTACTTAAGAGTCCTTCAGGATCAAAAGCAAAGCCCTCGCCATGGTACAAATGCGATTCGCCGAACAACCAAAGATCTAGTTTCAACCCCGCATTGCCAGTAATGCTCAATGGATCTGCAGCATCCCCAAACCAAATGCAAAGTCCCCAATAAAGAAAAAGAAACATGATGCTGATAATTAAAGCCAGACGGGGTTTTAAAAAATAGATCATCAATGAACCAATTCCATAACAGAGGGCGATTCTTTGCAAAACGCCTAGAATTCTAGTATCACTCAATGGAGCAAGCACTAACTGATGGTTACCATCGAAACGCACAAAAGGAAACCAATACATGAGAAATCCTAATAAAAAAATAAGTGCTGTTCTTTTAAATATTTTGGTGAGGATGGCTGACCTACTCATTCCTGCCCATTTAGGCATTACAAAGCTCATTGCATTTCCCACAGCAAATAGAAAAGAAGGGAAAACCAAATCTGTTGGTGTGAATCCATGCCATTTAGCATGAAGCAAAGGAGCGAAAGTCATATCATTGCCTGGCGTATTAACAATGATCATCAGGCAAATGGTCATCCCCCTGAATACATCCAGGGCAAGAAATCGTTTAGAAGCAGTCATACAGCAATTTTGGTAAGCCAATATAGTAAATTATTAAACCAATCAACCGCATTGAGTCACCCTTTTCAATTATTTCATCTAATTTAATTACTAAATAAAAATGTTTCTTCATGCGATTGCTTAAAATATTACTGGGCACTGCCATAGTGCTTTTTATCGTCTATTGGTTGGGGCCACATCCGGCAACTCCTGTTTATGCAGTTGAACTGCCAACTATTCCTTCCGAGCCTACTGCCCTAATTAATTATGTGCAACAAGAGGAATCGAAACACTTAGTTAAAAAAGATAATGAAGCAGAAATTGTTTGGGCTGATACGATTAGCAAGAAAAAAACAACTTATGCAATTGTCTATTTACCCGGTTTCAGTGCAAGTAAAATGGAAGGCGCACCTACTCATTTAAACGTTGCAAAAAAATTCGGATGCAATTTGTATTTAGCACGTTTATCGCAACATGGAATTGATACTGCTGATGCATTAATTAATCTTACAGCAGATAATTTATGGGAAACTGCTAAGCAAGCTTATGCTATTGGAAAGCAATTGGGCGATAAAGTAATTCTAATGGGTACTTCTACAGGAGGCACGCTAGCACTGCAATTGGCAGCAACTTATCCAGATGTTGCAGGTTTGATCTTGTATTCTCCCAATATTGCAGTTAATGATCCGAATGCATGGTTGCTTAATAATCCCTGGGGACTGCAAATTGCAAGACTTGTAAAAGGCTCTAACTATAATATCATTCCAGCGGATACAGTATATGCAAAATATTGGAACACGAAATACCGATTAGAAGCATTGACCTCTTTAGAAGAATTGGTAGAAACCAAAATGACGCCGTCTACTTTTCAAGCCGTAAAACAGCCGGTGCTAACACTTTATTATTATAAGGATGAACAACATCAGGACCCGGTAGTAAAAGTAACTGCCACTAAAGCCATGTTCGATCAGCTTGGAACTGCCAGGGAATTAAAAAGAGCCTTGGCAATGCCTAATACAGGAAACCATGTGATTGGCTCACCTATTTTATCGAAAGATGCAATTGGGGTTGAGCAGCAAACAATCGGATTTCTGCAGGAAATAATGCATTTAAATCCGATTAAATAAAAGAATTATGACGATTTCAAATTCTCTTATCTTCGTCACTACTAACTAAAACGACTGTTATGCCCCTCAGTAAAATTGCAGGTATAGGAATGTATGTTCCTGAAAAAGTGGTTACCAATAACGACCTGAAAAAATGGATGGATACAGAAGATAGCTGGATTCAGGAAAGAACTGGTATCCTAGAAAGAAGGTTAGCTCACCGTACTGAAGAGACTACCACCACCATGGCAGTAGAAGCAGCAAAAATTGCGATTGAAAGAGCGGGTATTACTGCGCAGGATATTGACTTTATTGTTTTTGCTACCCTCTCGCCAGATTATTATTTTCCAGGTTGCGGTGTGTTAGTACAACGTGCATTAAAAATGAAAGAAGTTGGCGCATTAGATGTTCGAAATCAGTGTAGTGGTTTCTTATACGCAATAAGTGTTGCCGATCAGTTTATCAAATCGGGCATGTATAAAAATATCTTAGTCATCGGCGCTGAAAAACATAGCATGGGAATGGACTATTCTACAAGGGGCAGAAATGTTTCTGTGATCTTTGGAGATGGAGCTGGCGCAGTAGTATTACAACCAACTGAAAAAGAAAATCAGGGTATTTTAAGTACCCACTTGCATAGCGATGGAGGCAGCGCAGAAATTTTGGCACAATACAATCCAGGCTCACACGCTAATCATTGGATGGAAACTCCAGTAGCAGATTTTGATGATGCTGAAGTTGGAGAAATGTTTATGAGCCATGCAATGATTGATAAGGCGCAATTATTTCCTTTCATGGACGGGCCAACTGTATTTAAAAAAGCAATTGTGAAATTCCCTGAAGTAATTGTAGAAGCACTTACTAAGAATGGATATACTACTGAAGATTTAAATTTGCTAATTCCACACCAAGCAAATTTGCGCATCAGTCAGTTTGTACAACAAAAATTGAAGCTGCGCGATGATCAGGTTTTTAATAATATCATGAGCTATGGTAACACTACTGCAGCATCTGTACCTATTGCATTATGTGAGGCTTGGCAGAATGGAAAAATAAAAGAGGGTGATCTAGTTTGTTTAGCAGCATTTGGCAGCGGATTTACTTGGGCTTCGGCATTATTAAAATGGTAATGCTGCGGACATTAGTTTTAGTTATTGATTTTGTATGAAGAGAAAGATCAACTTTTTAGTCAACCCGATTTCTGGCAATACCAAAAAAGATGAGATTCTCCGTTTGGTGCATACTGAAATGCAGGGTAAGGAAATTCCCTATGAATTTATATTTACTAATGCAACCGGTGAATACGATTTTTTAAAAGACAAGATCGAGAATGAAGCCGTTACCGATATTGTTATTATTGGGGGCGATGGCACAGTGAATCAGGTTGTAGGCGCGCTGCGCGATACAAAGGTTAGATTTGGAATTATTCCTGTTGGTTCGGGGAATGGACTAGCATTGGCTGCAGGTATTCCTAAAAAACCAATCGATGCCATTCAGCTTATTTTGAAAGGAGAGGCAAAATCTATCGATGCCTTTTTGATCAATCAACAATTCTCCTGCATGCTCAGCGGGGTTGGATTCGATGCACAGGTTGCGCATGATTTTGCTAATAAAGCATCGCGGGGATTAATAACATATACACAACAAAGTCTGATCAATTATTTCAAAGCACACCCCTACCAATTTGAAATAATAGTGGAGAATTTTTCTTTTTTTACAGACGCTTATTTTATAAGTATCGCTAATAGTAATCAGTTCGGAAATAATTTTACCATCGCTCCAAAAGCAAGTTTAAATGATGGGTTACTCGATATTGTAGTAGTTCAAAAAATGAATAAGGCCAAAATGCCATTTGCGGTGTTAAAACAAATCAGAGGAAATAATAAATTAACAGAACTAGTAGAAAATTTAAGTACAAACAATATCCTTTACTTTCAAACCAATGCCCTCACCATCAAAAACAATAAACATGCACCCTTTCATATTGATGGAGAACCAAAGGAAACGGCCTCTGAATTCAATATCGAAATCATTCCCAATTGTTTTGAATTAATTCAACCTTAGTGCTCACCTTACTTTCTAATGATTGCCAATTTATTGAACTCCGCTAAGTTGGTAGGATTTAATACGGCTTTTGCTATATCAATTTTTTCTGATGCCGTTAGATGAAAACTCAAGCTGGCTGCAGCTTCTTGTTTTTGGGGCACATATTGAAAACAGATCCGATGAAAATGATCTCCAAAATTTTTTTCTACATAAGATAATTGATCATATTGATAATAGTCTTGCAACTTATACCAATTATTCTGTAACAATAAAAATGGCTTGGTTAACAGACCAACTAACGATTTACTTTCATAAGGTTTTTCCCAATCACCCAAACCCCTATCACGAATCTGGATCAGCACTACATCGCTTGTATTTTCTTGAAGCCAATCCTTAAATTTAGTAATAAAACGGAGGGCTGATTCTTGTCCGAAGTTATCTCTCAAACCCGCATCCATAACATCAATAATGGGATCTGTAGGCAACCATACATTAGGTAAAACATAAGGAAAAGTAGCATTCATTCTGAGCGCAGAAAGAAATCTTATTCCATCCCCATCCATATTTTTAAAAAGCGAATTAAAGTCAACCAAATCAGGATCAGAATGTGTAATCCGAGTGGTATCAACATCTGCACGCATCATAAATCGCACGGGCCTGGTACTGATCAACATTTTTCTACCATCCCTGCTTATCACAGAGTTTAAAAATAAGGTGGGAATAGTAGCATTTGCCTCTGCGGTTGCATAATCGCTGATACTTTTATCCATTGCACCATCCGTATTTTCATTGAGCTTTTGTTCAAACGCATAACCTCGGTCCTTTGCATAATCATGACCATTCACAGTAAACTTCTGAACCGGACCCATAATATCTCTTGCAACAAAAGATGAAAACAATGGGTTGAGTAAGTCTTTTGAGATATTATCTACCCATTTGCGATCCTGTAAGTCGATTTGTTTTCCCAGAATTTTTTCGTAATACAATTCTCTAAAATATGCTGCTCCCAAGAGACCGCCCGAAGCGCCATTAATTAGAAATGTTTTTTGCATTAATTCCCCGCCGAACACACTATCTAATTTCTGTAAGGTATTCATCGTAAACGTAGAACTTCTAGTTCCTCCACCACTGGTATTGATGATATATAAAACGGGTTTCTCTTTTCCCTGCCTAGCTTTCCATTTTTCCAAAACCTTAATCATGTTTGCTTTATCCATCTGCGCATTGCTATCAGCTGCAAGAGCAATGATGGCAGTTTTATTATATAAAGGCCTTTCGTTTTTTTTCTGATATTCTAATCCATATGCTTTATTGCGGGGATCAATAATCTCATTTTGATATAGCCAGTTAAGCATCAAATAAATAGTAACCAATACAGGAATACTCCAGGTTTTAAGAAATAAGGAAAAGGCGCCAGACACAGCAATCAATAATGTAAAAAGAATGGTGATACTTGCAGCTGCCGGTAATTGAAAGAGATGACTATCTGAGATATACCCTACTAGCACCAGAAAAATAAATGCTAATACAATGGCTATTACTGCTGCAAAATGGTGTCTTTTAAAAACTGTTTCCAAAAATTCCTGACTATAATGCCGTACATCTCTTGGTTTTCTTAATTGAAATTTTGCACTTAGAAACCAGTCCACTCTCAATTCATGTTTTTCGGCTGGTAAATGATTGATCCGCTCTTGCGCCTCATAATTGTTATTAGCAATTTTGATAGTAGACGACATGCTTCTATAGATTGTTTTGTCGGCACTGAAAAAATATATGAAGGATAAGAGAATGGTACCAGAAACACCTGCTAGAAATCCCCCAACCAATAATAATATCCGGGAAACAGAGAAGAGCTCTTGATTATGCGCATAACTAACGGCATTAAAAAAATATACAAGTAGAAATAGGATTGGAAGGATTGAATTATTAATACAATATTTCAGAAAAGGTTGAGCTGTAGTTGCCAAGAATCGTATATGCTTACCGTGTAAGATAAAAGTAGTGATGTTCCAGCCCATAAAAAAAACACCAATTGCTACACCAACAATACCAGTGCTAATTGCTGTAACCTCCCCTAAATATTCAGGTGCAAGAAATAATGAATATGCACCAAAGGTTTGCATAAAGTCGCCAATTAGTGTTGCAAAGAGCATGTACCAGAAAATCAGAAACACCTGATATCTGCGAAAGTGGAGCAAGACTAATTGAATTGGCAAGGAGAACCAAATACCAATGAGGTATTTCTTCATATCCTAAAGAGTATATTTAGTATAATGATGCTGCATCAGTTTCTAATTCTTACTTAGTAATTTTCCCAACCCGAACTGTATAGAGTATAGAAACCAATGCAAGTAATAAAAGCATTCCAACCAATTGATGCAATTCAGCCATCCACTCAAACATCCCCCATCTTCCCGCAACAATATTTGCGCTTGTTAGCACAGTTAACACCCCTAATATTACTTGAATTAAAACAATAGCCATGGGCATTGATCGAAGATAACTGAATAGCTTCCCACCCGCGATATGATACAATTTAAAAGACCAAATCAATATCATCACAATTAAGAGATACGCTAGTCCACGGTGTACAAAATGTACCCAGATTTTATTGTCAATCGCATTCAGAAAAAAGCTATCCCCATTGGTTAAATGTTCCGGAATCCAAGCCCCATTAATAGTTGGCCAGGTAGCAGCAATATTTGCCGCTTTATGTCCCGCCATTAGCGCACCATATAATAATTGAATCACCAAAATAGCAATCAGTAAAAGATTCCATTTTCTAATGCCTGCTTTTGCTGGTACAATTTCTCGCGGTTTAACTAGCAAACTCAGTGCAAACCAATAGGTATAAGCAAGTAAGCCGAGTGCGAAAATAAAATGTAGTGCTAAGCGTGTTGGTTTTACATAAACAGCATCGCCAGTTAACCCACTGGCAACCATGATCCATCCAATAGCGCCTTGCAATGCCCCAAGGGCGAATAAGAATAACAAAGGTTGAACCATTTCTTTTTTAAAATGCTTCTTAACGAGGAAATACACAAATCCTGCAGCAAAAACCAACCCAATAGTTCTGGCCCATAAACGATGAAACCATTCCCAGAAAAATATAAATTTGAAATCATGTAATGTGAATTCAAAATTCAGGTATTGAAATTGCGGTGTTTGACGATATTTATTAAATTCTACCATCCATTGCTGTTCATTTAAAGGAGGTAATGAGCCCGTAACTACATCCCATTCAGTAATAGATAAGCCACTACCAGTTAAACGGGTTATCCCACCCAAGGCAATTTGAACGATGGTCATTCCCACTCCAATCAAGAGCCAGGTTGCAACCATTTTTGAAGATCTGTCGATTTTCTGCATAAATAGCATTTTCAAGCAAAACAAAGTTAGGAGTATATTATTTAGTGATGGTATTTGTAAAATGAATTTGATACTGTTCAAAACTTTCTGGAATTTTAATTCATGTTGTTGGTTAATTATCAGGAAGATCTAATTGAAGCTGGTTGCGATGAAGCAGGCAGAGGTTGTTATGCGGGACCCGTATTTGCAGCTGCTGTGATTCTTCCAAAGGGATTTTACCATCCCTTATTGAACGATAGTAAAAAAGTAACTGAAAAAAATCGACTTATTCTTAAAGATATTATTGAAGAAAATGCCATTGCCTGGGCAGTAGCTAAAGTTGATCATAAGGAAATAGATAAGATCAATATCCTAAAAGCCTCTATCAAAGCCATGCATTTAGCAATTGAGGATTTAAAAATTGTACCGGAATTCTTAGTAATAGATGGAAATCGATTTCAGAAATATCAGCAGATACCGTATCAGTGTATCATTAAAGGCGATGGAAAATTTGCAAATATTGCAGCAGCCAGTATTTTGGCAAAGACACATCGAGATGCTTATATGAAAAATCTACACAAAAAATTTCCGGTATATAATTGGGTCAACAATAAAGGCTATGGAACACTTGATCATAGAAATGCCATTGCCGAGTTTGGTTTATGCAAATACCATAGAAAAAGTTTTTCGATTTTACCCAAAGGGAAAGATCTGTTTTCCGAAGAATAAATTAGTCTAACTGTTTTTGCTTCATGTATATCGCAAATTCCTGCTTACGTTCACGAGAGATATTGATGATGGCATCATTCACCATGGTAGCCTCGGAACTATCGCTACTAATATGTTTAATGTAATCTGTATTCACCAGAAAACTTCTATGTGTTCTAAAAAATCCTTCCTCGATAGTAAGTTGATCTTCATAATCTTTTAGGTTCTTACTCACAATTACTTTATTCCCATCTTTAAAAAATATATTCGCATAACTACCTTCTGCCTTTAAGTAAAGAATATCTTTTAATTCAACAAACAAACTCCCCTCACTCAACGGGATTACGATTTTTTTGATTTTATAGTCTTCGAGGTTTTTTTGTAGTGTTGCGAGTCGCTCTCGTATCAAAGAATTAGCATGGATCTTTTCCAATTTTTGAACAGCAGCAGTTAACTGATCGATCTGAATGGGTTTCAATAAATAATCAATCGCACTCACCTGAAAAGCCCTTAGGGCAAATTCACTATAAGCAGTAGTAAAAATGATTTCAAAATCTATTTCTTCAAAAAAATCTAATAACTGAAATCCATTATATCCTGGCATTTCAATATCCAGAAATACAGCATCTGGTTGTAGTTTTTGTATGGCTTTCACCGCCTGAGGAACATCTTCTGCCATTGCAACAATTTCTAACTGAGGGCAGTATTCTATAATAAAGCGTTCAAGAATTCTTCTTGCCTTAGCTTCATCATCTACTATAATCACTTTTAACATGGTTTTAAAAGTACCTAATTATTAAATTATTAAAAAAGGATATTTGTGAAAAGGGGAAAACAGTTTGTAATTGGCGATA
>CAIJLK010000149.1 GCA_903821465.1 uncultured Bacteroidota bacterium
ATTGTTTTAGAAATCAGTAAACGGAATTTTTCATTTGGAGAAATCAGCAGACTGGTGGAAACCAACGATGCATTAATTACGCAGTGTAATACATTTACCGAACCGGAAACGGGTCTGGTGATCATTACTTTGAAAATAAATAAAATAGAAATCTCTGCCATCGTTGCCACTTTTCAACGATACGAATATATTGTTCGCTACTATTTTGGCGAAGAGAATTACGCCAACGAACTGAAGGATAATTACAACCATTTATTGGCCTATCTGAATGTATAATTGCAATCCCCTATTTTTACCCTGAAAACAGGTAGCGCAATGAAGCATTGGTGCATTTTATTTTTAACTAGTATTATTTTGTGTTGCCAAGTTGATGCGCAATATACCGCTGCCGACTCTATCACCATTTCCAAAATAACCTTACTAGGTAATAAAAGAACCAAGTCGCAAATTGTGCTTCGAGAATTATCTTTTTTCAAAGGCGATTATTTGGCCAAGAAAGATCTTAACGCAGAACTCAAATTGTCGAAACAACAATTAATGAACACTTCATTGTTTGTGGATGTTGATCTGGTTCCAACAATTACAGATAGTACCGCCGAGATTCAAGTGAATGTAAAAGAGAGATGGTATTTGTTTCCACTTTTATATTTCAAACTCATTGATCGAAACTTTAATCAGTGGTGGGTAGAACAACACAGAAGCCTTGATCGTGTGAACTATGGCATTAAATTCATTCAGAATAATGTTACAGGTAGAAACGATAATCTAGATGTTTGGCTGATCACTGGATACACACAACAAGTAACATTAAGATACGATCTGCCCTTTGTTGATCGAAAGCTGAAACATGGATTCAACATAGGGTTCGTTTATGCTAGTCAGAAAGAATTGAACTATGCCACTGGCGATAATAAACAGTTATTTTATAAACAAGAAGATATATTCGTAAAGAAGGCAACTAGATATGATTTTACTTATGCTTATCGCCCCGATATTAGAAGCCGACACACATTCAGGGTTTCTTATAACGAAGAACAAATTGCTGATACCGTTACCAAGATCAATCCGAATTATTTTACTAATCAGGGTACCCACTTTAACTATATAGATTTTAACTACGGGTTTAGATATTATAATGCAGATAATAATGCTTACCCGAAAGATGGTTGGTTGTTTCAAGGAAATATTTATAAACGTGGATTAAATAAGGAATCGAATTTATGGATGCTCAATGCTAGGGCTGTTTATGCTTTGCCTGTTACCAATAAATCATTCCTGCATTTTGAAGCAATGGCACAATTAAAATCGCCTCCGAGTAATGGTTACACCGATCAAAAAATGTTTGGCTATGCTAATTTTCAAATGCGCGGGCTGGAATACAATGTAGTTGATGGTATGTCGGGCTTCATGCTCAAAAGCACTATTCATAGAGAATTAGTACATTTTGAAGTTAAGAATCCCTTCAAAAGCAAGATCTACAATCGAATCCCTTTTCGTATTTACATGAAGGCTTATGCCGATTTGGGTTATGCGCAGTTGCCCAATTCCATTTCCAGCAATACCCTCAATAATACCCTTTTGCATACATGGGGCTTCGGTATGGATATTGTTTCGATCTACGATTTTGTATTTAAAATTGAGTATAGCTTTAATCAGCTAGGCAAACAAGGCTTATATTTACAGAGCAGAAATGATTTTTAATTTAGATACATGAAAGTAGCAATTTATAGTAGGGGCTTAGATTTTGAACAGGAGAACCCTATCCAACTGTTGTTGGAAGAATTGATGCGCTATGACACAACTATTTTTATTTTTAGTACCCTGCTTGAACAGTATCATTTTGATCCACATATTTGCCAAAAATTAATTCCTTTCAGCGTTTCTGAGCAACTAACGGAAGATATTGATATCCTAATTAGTTTAGGTGGAGATGGCACCATGTTAGATGCGGTTACCCTTGTAAACAACAAAAATATACCACTTCTGGGTATCAATTTCGGGCGCCTTGGTTTCTTGGCTAGCATTAGTAGAGATGAATTATCAATTGCTGTGGATGCACTCATTAACCGAACTTTTCATATCGAGAAAAGAACATTGATTCACCTCGATTCGAATGAGCAATTGTTTGGTGATACACCCTTTGCTTTGAATGAGTTTGCAATCCATAAAAGAGATATTTCTCCGATGGTAAAAATTCATACTTACCTGAATGGTGAATTTCTGAACACTTACTGGGCCGATGGTTTGATCGTTTCTACACCTACTGGATCAACTGGGTATAATATGAGTTGTAATGGACCAATTGTGTTTCCTGAATCGAATAGTTTTGTAATTACGCCTGTAGCGCCACATAACCTAAACGTGCGTTCTATTGTAGTACCCGATTCTAACGTTATTTCTTTTGAAGTTGAAAGTAGGGCAGATCAATTTATTTGTGCGTTGGATGCCAGACGAGAAATTGTTACCAAATCAATTCAGTTGGCAGTTCGTAAAGAAAAATTTTATGTCAATCTGGCTAGACTAAACGAAAATAATTTCCTTTCAACACTCAGAACTAAACTCACTTGGGGACTCGACAAAAGAAATTAACTTTTATCTTAGAAAAAATTGATGCTATTTTACAATAGTTAGATGCTATAAATCACATGTTGAAAAAAATCGGATTAATCTTCATCTTAGGTATTTCTTTGGTCTCATCAAAAGCCCAATCACTTGAATCGTATTCGCATCAGGCTGAATACGGCTTTTCTGTTGGGTTAGGTCATTATTTCGGCGATTTAAATACTGGCGCAAAGATCAACCGCCCAAAATTTGCCGGCGGCATCTTCTTTAGAAAACAAGTGAACAACTATGTAGGCGTAAGAATCTCCGCGAACTATGCTTTTCTGGCCTATTCTGATGTTTATAGTAATAATCCTGTTGAACAACAAAGAAATCTCAGCTTCAATACCAATGTCTGGGAGATGAGCGTTTCAGGCGATTTCAACTTTTTCAAATTTGTTCCCGGCTTTGAGGAATATCGGTTTACCCCCTATGTGAGCCTAGGTTTTGGTGCATTTTCCTTCGATCCCTATGCCTATATGGGCGGCCAAAAATACCTGCTCCGGCCACTTGGTACTGAAGGCCAGGGTAGCGCTTTATATCCCGATAAAAAACCTTACAGCCCCATTGCCCTGTGCATTCCATTTGGAGTGGGTATGAAATATGCTATCAATGAAAGAATGAACGTATTTGGTGAGATCTCTTATCGCTTTACCAATACAGATTATTTGGATGATGTGAGTGGTACCTATGCTCCAGACGCTTTTCCGCCCCTGCCAAATGGCAATCCTTCTCCCGCTTTTTTATTACAAGATAGAAGCTATGAAACCGGAACATCTATCGGCATAAAAGGCCGCCAAAGAGGTAATAGCCTACAAAAAGACGCTTTCGTGACCCTACAAGTGGGTATGTCTTTCAATATTCAATCCTATCGTTGCCCAACTTATTAGTAATTTTTTAGAAAATAATCAGATTTTAAGCCAATTAGGCAGATTTTCTCTTAATTAAATCCCTACAACCCCGCCCTTTTTGTTAATTTCGCAGCCTAAATGCAGGTGTACGATGGAGGAAAACCTCATTGGCAAAATTGATAAAGACCGTTTGCCAAGACATATCGCAATTATAATGGATGGCAATGGACGTTGGGCTGAAGAAAAAGGTCAAGAGCGTCTATATGGTCATTTTCATGGGGTTGAAAGTGTTCGCATCATTGTAGAAGGGTGCGCAGAATTGGGTATCGAATACCTGACTTTGTACGCTTTTAGTACCGAAAACTGGGATCGACCGCAGAAAGAAGTGGAAGGGCTGATGTTGCTTTTTGTAGAAACTATCCGCAAGGAAGTGCCTACATTAAACAAGAATAATATACGCCTGCATGTAATTGGCGATCTAAGTCTTTTGCCTAAAGATGCGCATGAGGAATTGCATGAAGCATTGGCTTTGACTAGTCACAATACCGGCCTGAATGTAGTGCTGGCATTGAGTTATAGCAGCCGCTGGGAGTTGGTTAATGCGGTTAAACAGATCGGATTAGACGTAGAAGCAGGAAAGATCAACGCAGCTTCAATTAACCAGGATGTGTTAGAACATTACCTAGCAACAAGCGAATTTCCTGATCCTGAACTAATGATCAGAACCAGTGGAGAATACCGAATTAGTAACTTTTTGTTATACCAACTAGCTTATGCTGAACTTTATTTCACCAATACCCGTTGGCCAGATTTCCGAAAGGAGAACCTGGTGGAAGCCATTATTGATTTTCAGGGTAGAAACAGACGGTTTGGAAAGACCGATAAACAAATTCAGGAGGAAACCCAATTGGCCTAATCACAACTATTTAAGGCAGAATTCCAATTAAACAAGTGATTTAACAAACACTTTTAATTATTCCCTTTAATTTGCCCAACTTAAAACCAATAGAATCTCTGGAAGCATTATGGACTTTACTTTCAGACTGGAATATAACAAAACGAACCGGATGCAGAAATTGTACAAATATTTAGTGTTGGCTTCTCTTATTTTGTTGGTGAGTTTTTCGGCTCAATCGCAATCTTCAAAAGATACTACAATCACTTCCATTGATGCTGACTTGATCAATATCTTCACACAGAAAGCTCCTAAGACCTATAAAGTGGCTAGTGTGAAAGTTGTATGGTTGGGAAACAAATTTTTTGACGAGAACCTTTTGATCTCCATTGCGAATATCAATGTGGGCGACGACATCAAAATTCCTGGTGGCGATAACTTCTCTAAAGCGATCACTAAACTATGGTCACAGAATTATTTCAGTGACGTGAAAGTGTATATCTCTAGCTTGGAAGGAAAAAATATTGGTGTTGAAATTGAAGTAACGGAGCGACCAAGGTTATCTAAGTTTTATTTTAGAGATGTTCGTAAAAGTGAAAGCGAAGACCTGTCTGGTAAAACTGGTTTAATTCCTAATCGTGTTGTTACCGAGAACATGAAGATCACAGCAGTAGAAGCGATTAAAAAATATTATGCTGAAAAAGGATTCCAAGATGCAAAAGTAAAAATTGTAGAAAGGAAGGATAGCACATCTAACAACAATACACTTACACTTAATTTCTTTATTGCAAAGGGATCAAAAGTTCATATCAATAATATCAATTTCGGCGGCAACGCTAATGTAGAGGAATCGAAATTGAAGAAACAATTAAAAGATACCAAAGAACAATCGCGCTTTACATTATTCCCTACTTATGATAAAGGAATGATCGTAGATGCTAAGCACTATACTTTCGACGATTATTTAAAAGAAAAAGGCTACCTCACTTTTAGTAGAACCAAAAAAGTGTTGGATCCTTATGTTCGTCTCAAATTCAGTTCCGCAAAATTTGATGGCAAAAAATTCACTTCCGATCTAGATAATATTCTTGAATACTATAACACATTAGGTTATCGCGATGCAACTGTTTTAAAAGATACCGTATACCATACCAAGAAAGGGGATTTGAATATCGATATCAAATTATCTGAAGGTCGCCGTTATTATTTCGGAAATATTAACTGGCGTGGTAATACCAAATTTGGCGATTCAGTTTTAACTGCAATCCTTGGAATTAGAAAAGGCGATATCTATAATATGGATATCCTGAATAAAAAATTAGGTAAAAACTCCGGACCCGAAGGTGGTGATATCAGTGGATTGTATCAAGATGATGGATACTTATTTTTCCGTACAGATCCTGTTGAAACTGCTGTCTACAACGATACTATCGATTTCGAAATTAGAATTGTGGAAGGTCCGCAGGCAACTATTAAAAATGTTCGTATTGCTGGTAACGACCGCACGAAAGAATACGTTATTAGAAGAGAGTTGCGTACTATTCCGGGCGAGAAATTTAGTCGTACCGACTTAGTTCGTTCTAACCGTGAGATCGCTCAGCTGAACTATTTTAACCAAGAAAAAATTGGCATCGATCCAAAACCAAATCCAGAAGATGGTACAGTTGATATCAACTATACTGTGGAAGAAAAATCAAGTGATCAATTAGAATTGAGTGCTGGTTGGGGTGGTGTGATCGGACTAACTGGAACGCTCGGTGTTTCTTTCAATAACTTCTCTCTTAGAAATATCTGGAAGAAATCTGCGTGGGATCCATTGCCAATGGGAGATGGACAAAAGCTGAGCATCCGTGTACAAAGTAATGGTAAAGCATTCCGTTCTTATAACTTCTCATTCACTGAACCATGGTTGGGTGGTAAGAAGCGAAACGCACTAACATTTAGTATTTATAATACCAAATACGGACAAACTTATAACCCTACAACGGGATTATATGATCCTAACTACTCTGATCAGAGTTCGATTACCACAACAGGGGTAACCGTAGCTTTGGCGAAGCAATTGAAATGGCCTGATGACTATTTCTCTTTAACAACAGCTTTAAGTTTCACACGATATAATTTAAATAACTATGCCATCGATCCAGTTAACCTTCCAGGTTTTACAACCGGATTTGCGCATAACGTGAATGTGAAATTTACCCTGCAACGTTCATCTGTGGATCAGCCTTTATTCCCTAGAAGTGGATCTACATTTATGGCGAGTGTGCAGTTCACGCCTCCTTATACTTTGATAAATAGTAATATTGCTTCATCTAGCAACCCTTATGAGTGGATCGAATATCATAAATGGCGTTTCAATGGTGATTGGTATGTTCCTTTGGGCAAACCATCTGGAGCAGAACATAACAAACAGTTTGTACTTAAAACATCTGTGAAATTGGGTTATTTGGGTCGCTATAATTCCGAACTTCAAATCTCTCCTTTCGAACGTTTCCAAGTGGGTGACGCTGGTTTGAGTAACCAGTTTGCACTATTGGGTTATGATATTATTGCACATAGAGGTTATCCGGTTTACAATGTATCAGATCCAAAAGTGAACCCCGATCAACAATCA
The DNA here is from genome assembly GCA_903821465.1 of uncultured Bacteroidota bacterium. Taxonomy (GTDB): domain Bacteria; phylum Bacteroidota; class Bacteroidia; order Chitinophagales; family Chitinophagaceae; genus Sediminibacterium. The sequence continues at coordinate 6,965 of CAIJLK010000149.1, forward strand.
ACTCGTCAGTACTTTACCATTTTCAATAAATACACAATGGAATTAAGATATCCATTGAGTTTGAATCCGAGCAGTACCATCTACGCATTGGGCTTCTTTGAAGCAGCTAATGGCTGGTATTCTATGAAAGATTACAATCCATTCCAATTGAGACGTTCTGTTGGTTTGGGAATGCGTTTCTTTTTACCGATGTTTGGGTTACTTGGATTTGATTATGGTATAGGATTGGATAGGTTTACACCGGGCAATAGCATGAAAGATGCTTCAAGGTTTACTTTCATGTTAGGCTTTGAACCGGAATAATCAAAACGTAAAATGCTAGTATGAAAAAATTAGTCTTTGTCTTGATCGCCTTGATCGGCTTCTCTGCAGCAGTATCTGCGCAGCAACGTTATGCAGTGATCGATACCAAATATGTATTGGATAAGATTCCTGAGTACAAAGAGGCCGACAAACGCCTGCAGGCAATTAGTCAGCAGTGGCAGAAAGAAATCGATGACCGACAGGACCTGCTCGATAAAATGTATAAGAACTACGACGCAGAACAGTTCATGCTTACAGATGAGCTAAAAAAGAAGCGCGAAGACGAACTCTTTTTAAAAGAAAAGGAGATCAGAGACTTACAAAAAAGAAGATTTGGATACGAGGGCGACTTGTTTAAAGAACGCCAACGTTTAGTTAAGCCAATTCAGGACAAAGTATATAATGCCATCCAAAAATTAGCCCTAGCTAGATCTTATGATTTTGTACTGGATAAAAGTGAAGGAATTACCATTATATTTGCCGACCCGAAACTGGATAAAAGCGATGATTTGCTGAAGGAAATGGGAATTAAATTTTAAACAACTATCAATTATAAATTCACTAAAATGAAGAAAGTATTATTTGTGTGTGTGGCGGTTATCGCTAGCCTTTTATTTACCAATCACACCAATGCTCAAACCAAAATCGGAACTTTTGACGAAGAGAGTGTATTGGGTTTGATGCCAGATATCGATAAAGTAAGCGCAGCTTTACAAAGCTTTGCTAAGGATTCTTTACAAGTTGATTACGAGTATAAAGTAACTGAGTTTACTCGTAGAGACAGTATCTTCAAAAAAGATTCTGCTGCAATGCCAGCAAGAGCTAGAGAGCAAGCTGTGAAAGAATTGAACCAGATCAAATACCAATTGGTGAATTGGCAGCAATATCAGCAAGAAGCTGTTCGTACTAAGCAAGACGAACTTTTGGTTCCTTACAAACAAAAGATCTATGCTGCTTTAGAGAAGATCATCCGTGAGCAAAAATATACCCATATTTTCCGCAGCGATGCTTTGTTGAAATCTCCAATCGGCGACAACCTGTCTATCAAAGTTGCGCAAGAATTGAAGTTGAACCTGCCTAAAGAAGTTCTTGAAGAATTAAAATCACAAGGTTTGCCAACTCCAGCAGGATCTGTTCCAGCTCCAGCTACTAAGCCGGCTCCTAAAAAAGGATAATTAATTCCATAAATATTTTTTAAGAACCTCATCCATGCGATGGGGTTCTTATTTTTGTGCCATGAAGAACAGCCCCATTGGCGTTTTTGATAGCGGTTATGGCGGGTTAACCGTATTGAAAGAAATAGTTAAGCAATTACCCGAATACGACTATCTGTATTTAGGCGATAATGCCCGTGCGCCCTATGGTCAGCGTTCATTCGATACCGTATACCAATATACCCTTGAGTGCGTTGAATGGTTTTTTCAGCAAGGATGCGAACTGGTAATTCTTGCCTGTAATACAGCGTCGGCTAAGGCCCTAAGAAATATTCAACAAAAAGATCTGCCCAAGATCGATACCCATAAAAGAGTGTTGGGTGTGATCAGACCTAGCACAGAGATCATTGGAAATTATTCCCATACTGGTGCTGTTGGAATTCTAGGAACTGCCGGTACTGTGTTAAGCAATAGCTATCCGATAGAAATGCATCAATTTTTCCCTGATATAGCAGTATTTCAACAAGCCTGCCCTATGTGGGTGCCCCTGATCGAAAACGGGGAATTTGATAGTGAGGGAGCTGACTATTTCGTACAAAAATATTTAGATGAATTATTGGGTCAGTCGCCCAAAATCGACACGATTTTATTGGCCTGTACCCATTATCCCTTGTTGATCAATAAAATAAAACAGTATTTACCAGCTGGTATTAGCTTAGTATCGCAGGGTGAGATAGTAGCAAAAAGTCTGGCACAATATCTTGATAATCATCAAGATATGTCAAAAAGGATCAGCCAAACAGGTTCTTTGCAGTTTTTCACAACCGATTCAGCTACTGATTTTGATAACCACGCTAGCCTATTTTTTGGTAAAGAAGTGAAATCGGCACATATTTTTCTTTGATTCTTTTGCCTTTTCGCCTACAATCCTTACCTTCGCCGTCCTTTCACAAGCAGCAGTATGGTGACTGCAGGCATGAAACGAAACAATATTACCGGGTTAGTAAAAAAACGATAACATGAAACGTACATTCCAACCACACAAACGTCGTAGAAAAACCGTTCACGGTTTTCGTAAACGTATGGAGTCTGCAAATGGCCGCAAGGTATTAGCAAGCCGCAGAGCGAAAGGCCGCAAGAAACTTTCTGTTTCTAGCGAGAAAGGATTAAAATAATATTCGGGTCCACCGTATAAAATATTTAGCCTCATCCAGAGAAATCGGATGAGGTTTTTTAGTTTTGTAGAACATGGAAACAAAAAGATTTACCTATTCAAAACAAGAAAAACTGAAAAGCCGAAAGCTTTTGAATCAGATTTTTGCTGAGGGGAAATCTATGAATGCCTTTCCTCTAAAAATTACCTACACTACTCAGGATCTTGAATCTTTGAGTGCTGCAAAAATTGCAGTGGGTGCTAGTTCTCGTTACTTTAAAAAAGCAGTTGATCGTAATCGGGTAAAAAGATTGCTTCGTGAAGCGTATCGTTTACATAAACACAACTTGCTTGATTTGTTACCTGAAAAAAAACAACTCAATGTGTTTATTTTATTTGTGGGTAAAGACATGAATGAAACAGTTTTGATCGCAGAAAAAATGCCCTTGATCTTGCAGAAATTAGGAAATAGTCTTCAAAATAAATCTTGATATGGAAAAAGTTATTTCGCTTCTCAAGCAAATACTCATACTTCCTTTTATCATACTCATCCGATTTTATCAATGGGTGATCTCGCCTGCACTCGGACCAAAATGTCGCTTCACTCCAACCTGCTCGCAGTATGCTGCAGATGCATTGAAGAAGCACGGCTTATTAAAAGGCTTGATGCTTTCTGTGAAAAGAATTAGTAAGTGCAGACCAGGTGGCGGACACGGATACGACCCCGTTCCTTGATCTTATTTTGCTGGTGTAGCAATGGTGAATGCTTCTAGCTTCTTAATGGTTTCTCTGATTTCGCGGATACTATAAAAGCGATACACTTCAGGTGCTTTTCCATCAACCTTTTCTGCAGTAGTCATTTGATGAAATGGACCAACAATAATTGCTTCGTAATTATCAGTAATTTTTACCGCTTGATTCGGCAGGATAAAAAAGTTATGATGCGCTGCACTGATATTTTTTGCTGCTACTAATTGTTGCAATGAATCGATTTTTACTTTCAATTCATCCTGACTCATAATCTCTTTCTGCTTGTTTGTAGAAACATAATTCTGCAAACTGCCAATGATGGTATCGGTCTTAATATTTAAAATATACAAACCATTCTCTTTTAAATTCAAAGAGGCTTCGCCAGTTGGTCCGTTTAACTTTAAAGAAACTGCTGCACTGGAAATATTGATTATTTTTTCATCATGACCATTGCCATCTTTGGCCGTAATGGTTTTGGCTGCTTCATCATATATAGCAGGTCCTTTACTCATGATATAAATGCGCTTGGTATTTCCTGAACAAGAAGAAAACAAAACAAGTGCAAACAAAACAATAGCAATATTTCGCATAGTAGTTCTTTAAAAAATAATCCCGTCCCGAGAACTCGGGACGGGATTAAAACTAAATCATTTTATTGAAAAATTATACTGCTGCTGCAAAACGCTCAGCAACCTTGCTCCAGTTTACAACATTCCAGAAAGCAGCTAAATAATCTGCTCTGCGGTTTTGATATTTTAAATAATAAGCGTGCTCCCAAACATCGGCACCCAAAATCGGATGACCTTTTACATCAGCCACATCCATCAAAGGATTGTCCTGATTTGGAGTTGATGAAACTTCTAGTTTACCGTCTTTCACAATTAACCAAGCCCAGCCACTACCAAAGCGAGTCATACCTGCTGCTGCAAATTTTTCTTTGAAAGCATCGAAAGATCCGAATGCTGCAGTGATCGCATCAGCTAATGCGCCTGTTGGCACACCACCTGCCTGAGGAGCTAAACTTTCCCAGAAGAAAGTATGGTTCCAGTGACCACCACCATTGTTACGAACAGCTGGACTAATGGTACCTGCAACTGCTACTAATTCTGCTAAAGATTTTCCTTCGTTTGCAGTACCTGCAACAGCTTTATTTAAATTGTCAACATAAGCCTGATGGTGTTTGCCATGGTGGATCTGCATGGTCAGTGTATCGATATGTGGTTCCAAAGCTTCGTGTGCATAAGGAAGTGCTGCTAGTGTAAATGACATAATATTTCTTTTAAAAGTTAAGTATTACAAATTTAGTTGCTTAATCCATAATAACGCTTTGCCTATGTTAATTGTTTCTGAACTCGAAAACAAAGATTTTGTTAACCCCAGTTTTTAAAATGGGGGTTTGGGAGATATGGTGAAATCGGGCCTTTAGCCCCTGCGAGGGCACTATCGTTTATCTCTGAAAAAACTTTGGATGAGAAAAGCACATTCTGCTTCTAAGATTCCCTTCGTGATTTTGGTTTTAGCAGGAAATGGACCAGGCTCTTTGGTGTGATGCAGATAGCCATTCTTTACATCAGAAGCCCCATATACAATGTTGCCAATCTTCCCCCAGAAAATGGCACCAGCGCACATTAAACAAGGTTCTAGCGTTATATAGAGTGTAGCTTCTGGTAAATACTTTGATCCTAATAAGTTGAAGGCAGAAGTAATGGCTAATATTTCTGCATGGGCAGTGGCATCGTTGAGTAGTTCAACTTGATTATGTCCACGAGCAATGATCTTATTATTCATTACCACAACAGCACCCACCGGAACTTCATCTGCGTCGTAAGCTTTCTGCGCCTCCTTCAGCGCCTCGTTCATAAAATATTCGTCGTTCAAAAGTGTTACAATTTCTTGATCTTGATATCTTTGAACCAAACTTCATTTCCATGGTCTTGTAATCCGATATGACCACTGAAGACCTTAGCGAAATCGGGCATGCCTTTGAATTTGCTTCCTGCTATTAGCTGCTTCCAATTATCATCACCAACAGTTGTTGAAACTACGATAACGCCATTTAAAAGTAAATCCAACTTTCCTTTATTGCTGATAATTTCTACTTGGTTCCATTCACCTACTGCTTTTACTACCCCTTCTTTACCTGCAATTAAATCATACAAATTGCCGGCGCGGTGTTTTAAAATTTTTCCATCTGAATGACCATCATTATCTAACACTTGCATCTCAGGTCCAGTAAACCAGATTTGCTTATACTTTGCAGGATCGTCTTGAATAAAAAAGATAACGCCACTATTGCCATTCTTAGAAATTTTCCATTCTAATTTAAAGTCGAAATTTTCAAAGCTTTCGTCGGATACCAAATCTCCGGCACTCAATCCTTTACCTGCATCAAGATGCAACGCGCCATCCTCAACTTTCCAAGCCTCTCCTGCGGCAGGTTTACCATAGCTATGCCAGCCCTTGGTAGTTTTTCCGTCAAAAAGAGAGATCCATCCCTTTTTGTACTCAATTGGTTTTTCCGTTTTTTTAACAGGGCCACCAACTAAGATGGAAACAGAGATCAGAATAGATAAAAGTAATGATTGCATTTTAATTATTTACGTAGTAATAAAACATATTTTGCCAATGCTGTTGCGTCTGCTTCTGAAAGTGTAGCATGAGGCGTCATTGGAATTTGACCCCATACACCAGTACCACCTTTGATAATTTTACTTGCTAACATGGCTACGTTAGCCGCATTATTTTCGTACTTAGCTGCAACGTCTTTATACGCTGGTCCAATTAATTTCGAATCTGTTTTATGACAAGTTAAACAGTCCGATTTTGCGATCAACGAAACCCCTTTTTGATAATCAGGATTCGCGCTTAAATCATTTGCAGGAGCTGCAGTGGCAGCTGCTTCTGTTTTCTTATCACTTCCGTTACTGTTACATGCGCCAATAAACACCAATAGTGCAATGGCTACTAAATACTTTTTCAATGCTTAAGATTTTTTGGTTTTTAAAAGGATAAAGTTATTAATGAATTCCTAAAATGCGGCGATTAAATTCTTCGTTAGAACCAGTGTTTGCAAAATCATCAAAAGCCTTCTCCGTTACTTTGATAATATTGTTCTTGATAAACACAGCTCCTTCTGCAGCCCCTTGTTCCGGATGTTTGATGGCACATTCCCATTCCATCACAGCCCAGCCCTTATAGTTATAAGCAGCTAGTTTACTGAAGATCGATTTGAAATCTACTTGTCCATCACCCAAAGAACGGAATCGGCCAGCTCTCTCCACCCAACCTTGGTATCCGCCATACACTCCTTGCTTTCCGGTTGGATTAAATTCTGCATCTTTTACATGGAACATTTTAATGCGCTCATGATAAAAATCGATGTAGGCCAAATAATCTAAACACTGTAAAACAAAATGCGATGGATCATACAAGAGATTAGCGCGTTTGTGGTTGTTTACTTTTTCTAAGAACATTTCATAACTCACACCATCGTGTAAATCTTCACCAGGATGAATTTCATAACATAAGTCAACACCATTGGCATCAAACTCATTTAAGATTGGGGTCCATCTTTTACCCAATTCGGTGAATCCGGTTTCAACCAATCCTGCAGGGCGTTGTGGCCAAGGATAAACTGTATGCCATAATAATGCACCACTAAATGTAGCACAGGCATCTAATCCTAAATTGCGTGAAGCTTTTGCAGCATACATCAATTGTTGCACAGCCCACTCTGTTCTGGCTTTTGGATTGTTGCGAAATTCTTCAGGTGCAAATCCGTCGAACAATGCATCGTAAGCAGGATTCACTGCTACTAACTGACCTTGTAAATGTGTAGAAAGTTCTGTGATCTCCATGCCAGCAGCATTTACAATCCCTTTTATTTCATCGGCATAAGTTTTACTTTCTGCAGCTTTTTTCAAGTCGATGCAACGTGCGTCCCATGCTGGAATTTGTACGCCCACAAAACCTAAACTTTTTGCCCAAGCACAGATAGTATCTAGTCTGTTGAATGGCGCTTCATCGCCCATGAACTGTGCCAGAAAAATGGCGGGGCCTTTTATATTGGTCATGATTACTATTTTATAATACTATGAATTGATTTTATATTCAGTCCACTTAATATCTGATTGTGCAGAAGCAACCACATTATCAATAAATGCCATTCCTCTGATTCCATCTTCCACACCAGGGAAATCTAATTCCTCTTTGGTTGGAGTAGATCCATCAATTCTTGCAGAAACTGTTTTTGCGAAATTGTGATAAATATTGGCGAATGCTTCCAAGTATCCTTCTGGATGACCACCCGGAGTTCTACAATTACTAGTTGCATAAGAAGATAAACGATCGCCATAGTTAGCACCAGCTCGTAAAATTTGTGTAGGAGCGTCTAACCATTTTACTAATAAAGTATTGGGTTCATGTTGCGCCCACTCTAGTCCACCTTTCTCTCCATAGATCCGAATCTTCAAAGCATTCTCTTCACCAGCAGCTACTTGAGAAGCCATTAAAACACCAGCCGCTCCATTATCGAATTTTAATAATACGCCACCATCATCATCGAGCATACGCCCTGGTACTATAGCATTCAGGTCGGCACACAAATGTGTAATTTTTGCTCCAGTAATATATTCAGATAAGTGTGCAGCATGTGTACCTATATCGCCCATACATCCTGCTTTACCACTTTTCTTAGGATCTGTTCTCCAAGCTGCTTGTGCATTACCTTCTCTTTCAGATAATTTACTCAACCAGCCTTGCGGATACTCCACCCATACTTTACGAATCTTTCCTAGCACACCATCAGCAACCATTGCTTTTGCTTGCTTCACCATTGGATAGCCAGAATAAGTATGTGTTAAGCAAAGCACCAAACCGGTTTCTTCTACTTTCTTTTTTAATTGTAAAGCTTCATCCAAAGTAAATGTGATGGGTTTTTCAATTACCACATGGAAGCCATGATCCAAAGCCATCATAGCAGGAGCAAAGTGTGCGAAGTTGGGTGTAACAATGGTTACAAAATCGATTCGCTGATCTGCAGGAAGAGCCGCTTCCTTAGTAATCATTTCATCATATGTTAAGTAGGTTCTGTTGGCAGGTAAGAATAACGACTTACCGGAATCAACAGCTATTTCAGGATTAATACTCAATGCACCTGCGGCAACTTCAATCAAGCCATCCATATTGGCGGCATAGCGATGTATGGCACCAATGAAAGCGTCTTTACCACCTCCAACCATACCCATTCTGAGTTTTCGATTCATTTTTCTGTTCTTTTTTTATTTAAATGTAAGGATATTTTAATTTGATTACATCGTGTCTTTTTGACACAAAGCCCTCTTAAAATAGAATTTATAAATTTATTTTCATGGCTTTGATTTTTCAATCGAGTTTTTAAAAATAAAAAATTACATTTAACTCCTAAACTTTTCTTTTTAACTATAACGATATGCAAACTACTCCACAACGTAGCCAATTATTTATTGCCAGTTGTCTGGCATTATTGGTAACATCTTTATCTTTTGGTATTCGTGCCGGCATCTTAGGTAGACTAGGTGTTCAATTCGAATTAAACGGTTCTCAACTTGGAACCATTGCAGCTACAGCTTTTTGGGGATTCCCATTAGCTATTGTAGCAGGTGGTGTACTTGTTGATATTATTGGGATGAAAAAATTGTTATTGGTTGCCTTTGTGTTTCACTTGCTTGGTATTGTATTAACCATTTTTGCTGGTGGATTCTGGAGCTTATTTATTTCAACATTGTGCATTGGTATTGCCAATGGTACTGTTGAAGCAGCTTGTAATCCATTAGTAGCTACCATTTACCCAGAAAACAAAACAACAAGATTGAATTACTTCCACTTATGGTTTCCTGGTGGAATTGTAATTGGAACATTGATCGTTTTCTTTTTAGATAAAGTTGGTGTTGGCTGGCAAATTCAAGTTGGATTAATGGCAATCCCAACTATTCTTTATGGTTATTTATTTAGTAAATTAAATTTCCCGGTTACCGAACGTGTTGCTAGTGGTGTTTCTGCTAAAGACATGTATAAGGCAGTATTTTTTACGCCACTTTTCTGGGTGATGTTTATATTAATGTTTGGCACTGCTATTACAGAATTATTTACTGGTCAGTGGATCGATGTATTATTGAAAAATGTTACAGATAATGCCATTCTGTTATTAACTATTGAAACAGGCGTGATGGTTTTAGGCCGTGCATTTGCAAAGCCTGTGATCAAACAATTTTCTCCACAAGGCGTATTGATTATTTCTGCTGCACTTGCTGCCGTTGGTCTATATCTATTAGGCCATAGCTCAGGTAATATGCTATTTGCAGGTGCTTTAGTTTTTGGTATGGGTGTTTGTTATTTCTGGCCAACGATGCTTGGGTTCGTTTCAGAAAACTTACCAAGAACTGGTGCCATTGGAATGAATTTTATGGGTGGAGCTGGTATGTTTGCCGTTTCTCTTTATATGATGTTCATGGGTGGGTATTACGATCGCTTAAAAATAGGTAAATCACCTGCAGAAGCTGGTCAAGAAATTATCAATGTTACTTTAATTATTCCTATCATTTTAACTGCAGCTTTCATTGGTCTTTATTTCTACATGAAAGGAAGAAAAAAAGAAGTTCTAACAGCTGTATAGATTCAATTTTAAAGTATTCTTAGAAAAATAGTATGCCAACAAATACGAACAGAAGATCAGCCATCAAAAATCTGGTTGCAGGATCTGCAGCTCTAGCCGCAGGTGGCGCGTTGACCTCTTTTACCAAAGACATGAAAGAAGAAAATAAGCCTTACCAACTTAAAGGAAATATCAATCATACGGCTTGCCGATGGTGCTACAGTTCTATTCCTTTAGAGCAGCTCTGCGCTGCTTTTAAAGATTTGGGAATGGTGGGGATGGATTTAGTAGGGCCAAAAGATTGGGACATGCTTAAAAAATATGGACTCATCTCTACCATGTGTAATGGTGCTGAGATTAGTCTTAGTAAAGGATGGAACGATAAACAATATCACGAGACTTTAATTAAGAGTTATACAGAACATATTGATCTGGTTTCTAAAGCTGGTTTTGTAAATCTGTTTTGTGCAAGCGGTAATCGTGGTACCATTGATGATGAAACCGGATTAAAAAATTGCGCAGAAGGATTAAAGCAAATCGTAGGATTGGCTGAGAAAAAAGGCGTGATGCTTCAAATGGAATTATTGAATAGTAAGATTGATCACAAAGATTATATGTGTGATCGCTCTGCTTGGGGTGTTGAATTGGTAAAGCGCGTTGGCTCTCCGAACTTTAAATTATTATACGATATCTATCATATGCAAATCGATGAAGGCGATGTAATTCGTACCATTCGCACCCATCATGAATCTTTTGGTCACTACCATACTGGTGGTGTTCCTGGAAGAAATGAAATTGATGAGCGTCAGGAATTATATTATCCTGCCATCATGAAAGCAATTCATGAAACAGGATACAAGGGGTATGTAGCACAAGAATTTATTCCTGCAGACAAAGACCCACTTGCTTCTTTAAAAAAGGCAATTCAAATCTGCGATATTTAATACACTATAAAAACCAAAAAAATCACAACAAATGGCTGAGCAAACGTATGACGCAATTGTAGTTGGTTCGGGTATCAGCGGTGGCTGGGCTGCGAAAGAATTAACTGAAAAAGGGCTCAAAGTTTTACTTCTTGAAAGAGGTAGAAATATTGAGCATATTAAGGACTATGTTTCTGCAAACAAGGAAGCATGGGATTTTCCTCATAGAGGTCGCAGAACGCAACAAATGATTCACGACTATCCTAATCTTAAAAGAGACTATCCTCTTAATGAAATCAATTTGGATTTTTGGTGTAAAGACTCAGAACATCCTTATACAGAAACAAAACCTTTCTATTGGTTTAGAGGTTATCATGTAGGTGGTAAATCTTTAATGTGGGGCAGACAAAGTTATCGCTGGAGCGATTTGGATTTTGAAGCAAACTTAAAAGACGGTCACGGTGTAGACTGGCCTGTTCGTTATAAAGAAATTGAACCTTGGTATAGCTATGCAGAAAAATTTGCAGGGATCAGTGGGAATAAAGATGGATTAGCAGTGTTACCCGATGGTCAGTTTTTACCACCGATGGATATGACTTGTGTAGAGAAAGATGTAGCTGCAAGAATTAAAGAACATTATAAAGGAGAGCGTCATATGATCATTGGTCGTACCGCTAACTTAACAGTTCCACACGAAGGAAGAACCAATTGCCAGTTTAGAAATAAATGTTGGTTAGGTTGTCCGTTTGGTGGCTATTTCAGTACACAATCATCTACTTTACCAGCTGCGCAAAAAACAGGAAACTTAACCTTGCGACCTTACAGTATCGTTACAAGAGTATTGTATGATAAAGACAAGAAAAAAGCAACAGGTGTAGAAGTGATGGATTCTGAAACGATGAAAACAGTTGAATACAAATCAAAGATCGTTTTCATAAATGCCGGAACACTAGACACTGCAAAGATCCTCATGAATTCAGCCACAGATGTATGGCCTGATGGATTGGGAAGTACAAGTGGAGAACTGGGTCACAACTTAATGGATCACCATTTAGGTACTGGCGCTAGCGGAAGGGTAGAAGGATATGATGACAAATATTATTTCGGCCGCCGTGCAAATGGAGTCTATATTCCACGTTATAGAAACGTTGGTAACGATAAGCGCGATTATGTGCGTGGATTTGGTTACCAAGGTGGTGGAACCAGAGAAAGCTGGAACCATCAAGTGGCTGAATTTAGCATTGGTGCTGAATTCAAAGATGCATTAACTGAACCAGGTGGATGGAACATGGGTATGGGTGGATTTGGTGAAATGTTGCCGAATCATGATAACAAGATCTCGATCGACAAAACCAAGAAAGACAAATGGGGCATGAATGTCTTAGCTATCGATTGTCAATTGGGTGATAATGAAAAGAAAATGCGTAAGGATTGTGTAGACGATGCTATTGAAATGCTGACTAATGCTGGTGTGAAAGATGTGAAGGGTCATGATGGAGATGGTACACCAGGAAAAGGTATCCATGAAATGGGAACTGCACGTATGGGTAGAGATCGTAAAACATCTGTATTGAACGGCAACAACCAAGTATGGGATGCACTAAATGTGTTTGTAACAGACGGCGCGTTCATGGCATCTTCTTCTTGTGTGAATCCATCATTAACTTATATGGCGTTTACAGCAAGAGCTGCAGCATTTGCCGTAGAAGAACTGAAAAAACAAAATATCTAAAATCAAAGCAGTTACTTAAATTAGAATAACAATTTTTAAAACTTTAAATCAATCATAATGAATAGAAGAGAAGCCATCTCCAGTGTTGCCATACTGTTAGGCGGAACTTTATTGGGTGCAGAAGCATTTATGTCGGGATGTAAAACTTCAGATAAAAGTGCTGCAGCCTTCAGTTTATCTAAAGATGACATTGCATTTTTGAATGAAGTTGGTGAAACCATTTTGCCAGCAACAGCAACCCCAGGAGCTAAAGAAGCTAAAGTGGGAGAGTTCATGAGCGTATATGTGAAAGACTGTTACGAACCAAAGGACCAGAAGGTTTTTGCAGAAGGTTTCAAAAATCTAAATGATGCTAGTAAAAAGAAATCTGGTAAAACATTCTTGGATAGTACACCAACACAGAGACATGATTTGTTGGTTGACTTAGATAAAGAAATGAAGGACTATCAGAAGTCTAAAAAAGAAACAGATCCTACGCATTATTTCAAAATGTATAAAGAGTTAACCCTATTGGGCTTCTTTACTTCTGAAGTAGGTGCTACCAAAGCATTGCGCTATGTGGCAGTGCCAGGTAAATATGAAGGCTGTATCCCTTATAAAAAAGGTGATAAAGCTTGGGCAACCTAGTTTAGATTTTGTTTCACGAGTATCAATTCATTTTTTTAAAACGATTGTATGTCAAATAATAGAAGGGACTTCTTACGCATGAGTGCATTTGTGGCTGCTGGAATGTCTTTGCCATTTAGCGGAAAATCTGCGTTATTCGACATGTTCGCTCCAAAAAAATTGCCGGCATACGGTTTGCAATTATGGACCGTAAAAGAGGATATGGCAAAAGATGCCAAGGGCACTTTGAAAAAAATTGCTTCTTATGGTTACAAACAGATCGAAAGTTTTGAAGGCTCCAAAGGAATGTTCTGGGGCATGGATCATAAAGAGTACAAGAAATATATGGATGAGTTAGGTATGAAGATAGTTTCTACTCATTGCGATATTAAAAAGGATTTTGATCGTAAAGCTGCTGAGGCAGCTGCGATTGGAATGAAGTACTTGATCTGCCCAAGTAAGGGGCCACAAAAATCGATCGACGATTTTAAAAAGATTGCAGACGAATTTAATAAGTGTGGTGAGATCTGTAAGAAAAACGGAATTCGTTTTGCTTATCATAACCACGATTATTCTTTCAAAGCAATGGATGGCGTTATGCCCCAAGATGTGATGATGGATAATACTGATAAAGAATTGGTAGATTTTGAAATGGATATTTATTGGGTAGTTGCAGCAGGTTCAGACCCCATCGCTTATTTCAAAAAATATCCGAATCGCTTCCGCCTATGCCATGTAAAAGATCTGATCAGAACTGCTAAAGATCATGAATCATGTCACCTAGGAAAAGGTACCATCGATTTCAAATCTATTTTGAAAGCAGGTACTGATAATGGCTTGAAATATTATATCGTAGAACAAGAAGCATTCACTGGAACCAATCCACTAGAAAGCGCTGAAGTAGACGCCGCATATTTACAAGCTTTTACCATGTAACATTTGCAACCTCTTATAAAAAAGTCCCCACGATGTTTTCGTGGGGACTTTTTTTAAGTAGATAAAAGATAAAAGATAAAAGATAAAAGTGAAAAATGGACAGTGAAAGGGCTTTGCCCCAGACACTTTCTTCTTCTTCCACTCTTCACTCTTAACTCTTCACTTTTATCTTTTATCTTTTATCTTTTCACTTTTATCTTTTCACTACTTCTTCTATACTCCTAGGCTCCATCCTTCACGATAGTCGCGTTTCACAAACTGATTCGCTTCGTCGAAATTGGTGATCTTCATATTTGGTCCGTCCCAAAGTAGTTTAATACCACGGCCCGGATGCTCGATCGCGCCTTTTGAATTTTTCTTTTCAATATTATAACTGCGCAATGCGAGGTTACCCATGAGGATGCTTTCGGTAAGTGGACCAGCGATATCAAAATGAGAACTTAGATTTTTCGCAAGATCAGTTCCGTAACCTGCAATGGAAGCTTCTACCCATGCAGCATAGTGTCCGCCTTCTCCGCCTTTAACACGCATTACGGTATTTGGAACGATGGTTGTTTTAGTTAAGGAAGTAGGCAATAATTGTGGATTGAGGCCATAAGTGCCACACATCATTTTACCCTTGGTTCCAATAAAAATAGCACCGTTGCCGCCATCGCCCATTACTTCATTGGCTCCTAATTCTTCTGGACGCTCTGGTTGAATGCCACCATCCATCCAATGCAATTTCAAATCAGGTTTACCATTTTTACCCTTGAAGGTTAAAATGATATGCGATGAAACCGGACCACTTTCTGGGAAGTTAGCCTTCGTCCAGTTAGCAATATATGGCGTAGAAACACTACACTCAGCGCCATCAGGATATCCTAATCCTAACACCGCAAAAGCAGGTGCCATAATATGACAGGCCATATCGCCCAAAGCGCCGGTACCATAATCCCACCAGCCACGCCAGTTAAATGGAATCAAGCCTTCTACATAATCTTTTTTAGGAGCAGTACCCTGCCATAGATCCCAGTCTAATCCAGCTGGAACTGCAGGTTTATCTTTTGACCAGCCAATGCCTTGTGGCCAAACTGGACGGTCGGTATAACAGTAAATGGTATGCACATCGCCAATGATTCCGGCGTTAAACCAATCTACTAGCTGACGAACACCATCGCCCGATGATCCTTGGTTGCCCATTTGTGTAACTACTTTATAGCGATGAGCCGCTTGGGTAAGCATACGTGCTTCGTAGATATCGTGGGTCAACGGTTTTTGAACATACACGTGTTTATTTAATTGCATGGCAGCCATTGCAGCAACAGCGTGCTGATGATCGGGTATGGAGACAGACACCGCATCGATAAGCTTATGTTCTTTATCCAACATTTCGCGATAGTCTTTATATACTTTCGCATTCGGATAACGACTTCTGCTTTTGGCAGACTGACGTTCATCTACATCGCATAAGAAAGCGATATCGGCTTTGCCACTTTTATAAAAGTTCCAAAGATCGCTCTCGCCTTTACCACCTGCCCCGATACCTGCTACTTGTAGCTTATCGCTGGGGGCTGTAAATCCACGGCCAAGCACGTGGCGCGGAACAATGGTAAAACCTGCAAGAGCCAATGCACCGTTGCGAATAAAACCTCGGCGCGAATTGTTGATGGGTTCATTTTTTTTTCATGGAAGAATCGTTGGTATTAATAGAAAATTTAGGAATTGAATTTATTGAAATTGTAACATACTTACAGAATAATTATTTGAACGAAACATTCATTTTATCTGTTATAGATTGAAGGATACAAATAGTATCTTTAAAATCGCTACCATTACCCATATAAAATTTAGAATATGTCTACCGAATTAGTAAAGCAACTCAACCACATGCGGGATTATTTTAATTCTGGCGCTACCCGTAGTTATGCATTTCGAAAAAAGCAGTTGGAGGTTTTAAAGCAAGCTGTGCAGGATCAGGAAGAAGAAATCTATGCGGCTTTATTTACCGATCTAAAAAAGAGTAGGGAAGAATGCTGGGTTACAGAGAATGGCTTTTTTATGGCTGAGATGAGTGCCATGCTTAACGGATTAAAATCTTGGATGGAGCCAGAAGCAGTATCTACCAATATGCTGAACCTTCCATCGAGCAGTAGAATTGAAAAAGAACCCATGGGTGTGGTGTTGATTATTGGTCCCTGGAATTATCCTTTTCAATTATTATTTGCACCCTTGATTGGGGCTATTGCTGCAGGCAATGCCGTGGTGTTAAAACCTAGTGAATTTGCACCGGCAACTGCTGTGCTGATGCAAAAAATTATTGAATCGGTTTTCCCGAAAGAATATATTTTATATGTGCCAGGAGATGGAGCTACTGTAATCCCAGCGATGATGCAACACTTCAGGTTCGATCATGTGTTTTATACGGGAAGTACTACAGTTGGCAAGATCGTTTATAAAATGGCAGCAGAAGAATTGGTGCCCGTAACATTGGAATTGGGCGGAAAGAGTCCATGTGTGGTGGAGAACGATGCCAATATTAAAATCGCTGCGAAGCGAATTATAATGACAAAATTTTCGAATGCTGGTCAGATGTGTGTGGCACCAGATTATGTATTGGTGCATGTTTCTAAAAAAGAAGCATTGGTTACTGCAATGCGCGAAACGATTGATAAATTCTTTGGAGCGCGTGCGGAGGAATGTGAAAATTTTGGAAAGATCATTAATCACAAACAGTTTGATCGATTGGTTAGTTATTTGAATGATGGGAAAATTATTCAAGGCGGAAGAACTAATCGGGACATACTGTTTATCGAACCAACTTTATTAGAAGAGGTATCATTAGATAGTAAAATAATGAAGGACGAGATCTTCGGACCCATACTGCCGATCATTACTTTTCAAACAATGGAAGATGCCAAAGCAATTATTGCCAGGAATCCAAACCCTTTGGCCTTTTATGTGTTTACAGAAAGTAGTACGATTGAGCAGGCTTGGTTAGATGCAGTGCCATCGGGTGGCGCTTGTGTAAACAATGCGAGTTGGCATTTAACGAATCATAAATTACCCTTTGGTGGAAGGGGTTATAGCGGTATGGGTGCTTATCATGGCAAGGATTCGATTGATACATTTAGTCACCGGAAATCAGTTTTAAAAACCCCAACTTGGTTTGACCCTGCTATAAAGTATCCACCAATGAAAGGTAAATTGGGAATGTTTAAACTAGTAGTCAGGTAAAATGAAAAAAGTATTCATGAAAACTATATTGATTGTTGTTCCATTATTAATTGTGTCAGTATTACTGGTGAAAAAGAAAGATATGAGTTATAGACAATCTGTTTTAAAATCCATCTATCCCCTGCTCATGTTACCCGGGAAATTGTTTGGATCCAAAAATGCTATCCTAAAAAACACAGGAGCTGTTGGGCCTTCAGTTGATTTTTATTCCTTAAAAATTGAACTGAATAACGGGACTATTCTGGATTTAAATCAGTTAAAGGGGAAAAAAATAATACTCGTTAATACAGCAAGTGATTGTGGTTATACGGCACAATATGCTGAGTTGGAAAAACTATATCAGCAGCACAAAGAAAAATTAGTGGTTATTGGTTTTCCTGCAAATGATTTTAAGGAGCAAGAAAAAAAAGACGATGCCGCCATTGCAGAATTTTGCAAAATTAATTATGGGGTAACTTTTTATCTTGCAAAAAAATCTCAAGTAATTAAAGGTGCAGAGCAGAACCCTGTTTTTAATTGGTTGTCTAATAAAGAAAAGAATGGCTGGTGTAGTCAAGAACCGAAATGGAATTTTTGCAAATATTTGGTGGATGGCAATGGGGTATTAACACATTTTTTTGCACAATCCGTATCGCCACTTGATCCACAGGTAGTTGATACAATTGATTAGCAGGTTTTGTATATCAGCTTTAACAATATATAAAATCAATGATTCCTAACTTTAGCTTCGATTAAAATTATCTA
This sequence comes from uncultured Bacteroidota bacterium, assembly GCA_903821465.1. Taxonomy (GTDB): domain Bacteria; phylum Bacteroidota; class Bacteroidia; order Chitinophagales; family Chitinophagaceae; genus Sediminibacterium. Next base: position 25,113 of record CAIJLK010000149.1, read on the forward strand.
TATGCAATTCATAAAGTCGATCTTGTTGTTACCTTTATTTTCTTGCCTACTATTATTAGTACAGGCACAGAGCGATTGGCCAAAAGAAATACCCATTAGTAATAGTGGTAAGATTACTATCTATCAACCACAACCCGAAAAATTAGAGGGTGTAAAATTGTTTGGTAGAGCAGCCGTTTCGGTACGCAAAAATGCGAATGATGAACCAGTGTTTGGTGCTATTTGGGTAGAGGCAATGTTGAATACCGATAAAGACAAGGGAACTGCAACATTGGAAAGTTTAAAAGTAGTGCAGACAAAATTTCCTGGGATTGCTGATGCAACACAACTCAGTGAATTAGCCGCTGCTATTGAGAAGCAAGTGCCAGCTTGGAACTTGACGATATCGATGGAGCGATTAAAAAATAGTATTCATCAAGAGCAACAAATAGAGAATGCGAATTTTAAAACAGATCCTCCTAAAATTATTTATACCAAAGTAGCTTCTACATTGATAATTATTGATGGGGAACCTAAGATTCAGCAAGATAAAAATTTGAATATGGAGCGTGTGATCAACTCGCCTTCCTTAATCATTAAAAATCCGGATGATAAAAAATTCTATTTGTATGGTGGGGGTAACTGGTATACTTCTAGTGCCGTTACAACAGGATACCAATCAACTAAAAACTTGCCTTCTAAAATCAAAGCGGTTGATGCAAAATTAAAAGAGCAGGAAGCTGCTGCAGAAAAGAACAAAGAACCTATCGCAAAAAATACTACACCCACTGAAATAATTATTTCTACAGTTCCTGCTGAATTAATTCAAACAGAGGGAGAAGCTTCTTTTAAACCAATACAGGGAACGAGTTTGTTATATGCTGATAATACGTTGGATGAAATTTTTAAAGACATCAATAGTCAGAAGAATTTTATTTTATTAGCAGGCCGCTGGTATAGTTCTAGTTCTATGAATGGACCGTGGAATTATATTGCAGCCGATAAATTGCCTGCCGATTTTGCAAAGATCCCAGAAGGTTCAGAAAAAGATGGTGTGTTAGCAAGTGTTGCTGGAACCGATGCTGCAGAAGAAGCGAAGGCCGATGCAGTAATTCCACAGACAGCTAAGATCGATCGATCCACTGCAAAATGTACCGTTACTTATGATGGTGATCCTAAATTCTCGGCTATAGAAAATACTAGTTTATATGTAGCCGATAATAGTAGCATTACTGTGATCAAGGCGAAGGATAAATACTTTGCTGTTGACAATGGTGTATGGTTTCAGAGTAAGCAAGCAACGGGCCCTTGGGTAGTGAGCGATGAACGCCCAACTGATGTAGATAAAATTCCTGCAAGTAGTGCTGCTTATAATACTAAATACGTTTACATATACGAATCAACTCCACAATATATTTATACTGGATATACACCAGGATATATGGGTGGGTATTTATACGGACCAACTGTAATATGGGGAACAGGTTGGTATTATCGTCCTTGGTATGGCGCCATGTACTATCCTCGTCCGGTTACTTTTGGATTCGGAATGAGTTATAATCCATATACTGGTTGGGGTATGAGTTATGGTATGAGTTTTAATGCTGGCTGGTTTCATTTTGGTATCGGGTTTGGTGGTTATGGTTATGGTGGTGGATGGTTCGGTCCGCCAATGTATCGTCCTCCATATGGCGGATGGGGTTATCATGGCGGATACTATGGTGGTGGTTATGGTAGACCCGGAGGTGGAAACAATATTGTGATCAATAATCCGAACATCAATATCAATCGTCCGTATAATAATATCAATAACAGACCTGGAAATAATCGTCCTGGCAGCAACAACTTATATAATAATCGCAGGGATGTGATTAGCACCAATAATGTGGATCGAAGACCAGGGGGACTAGCAACAAGTAGGCCAACTCAAAATGGAAATAACCGATTGCCATCTTTAAATTCAGGGAACAACAATTTTAATCGACCATCTGCTAGACCATCCACAGGAGGTTCTAATAATGTGTTGTCTGATAGAGATGGTAATATTTTCCAAAAAGACAATAAAGGAAATTGGAATCAACGCGACGGAAATAAATGGAATCCAAAAGATAAAGCAGGCGTTCCGAATGACGTGCATCGCGATAATTCCAATCGCGATAGGGCAAATAGGATGGAGAATAATCAGCAGTGGAATCGTCCGCAAACTAGTCCGAGTAGACCTTCAACACCTCAGACAAGACCCTCCGCACCGCAGTCTAGACCAGCTGCACCTCAACAGGGCAGACCTTCAGCAAGGCCAACGCCTTCTGGTGGAAGAGGAAGGATTGGAGGAAGATAAAAGATGAAAGATAAAAGATAATAGATAAAAGATAATAGATAAAAGTGAAGAGTGAGGAGTGGAGGAAGAAGTGAAGAGTGAAGAGTGGAGAATCAATCGTCTTCTGATAATATTTTTTTAACCCTTGGCAAAGCCAAGGGTTTTTCGTTTAGAAAATGACCGTCCTTTTTTCACTTTTCACTTTTATCTTTTCACTTAAATCGGGCATTTCTGATGATAGTCAATCAGGTCAATTTGAGAATGTTCAAATTGATATCCTTTATAGTATTGATACATCTCATCGAGTACAGTTTCAATCTCTTCTACCGTAGTTAGTGTTACTAATCTTCCGCGGAACTCTTTGATATTAGGAAGTCCCTTTAAATAGTTGGTATAATGTCTGCGCATTTCAAAAATGCCGATTTTGGGTCCCTTCCATTCGAATGATTTGTGCAAGTGTTTTTTACAAACTTCTATTCTTTCTTCAAGTGTTGGGGGAGCCAATAATTCTTTGTGCTGTACATAGTGCTTGATCTCACGGAAGATCCATGGATATCCAATTGCAGCCCTCCCGATCATAATGCCATCCACACCATATCGCTCTTTATATTCTAATGCTTTGGGTGCTGAGTTAATATCGCCATTACCGAAAATCGGGATCTTGATGCGTGGATTATTTTTCACTTTTGCTATCAAAGTCCAGTCGGCCTCACCCTTATATAATTGCGCTCTAGTTCTACCATGTATGGCTAATGCTTTGACTCCTGCATCCTGCAAACGCTCTGCTACTTCTTCAATATTTTTACTGCTGTCATCCCAACCCAAACGAGTTTTAACGGTAACAGGCAGTCTGGTACTTTTTACTACTGCTTCAGTTAAACGAATCATTAGATCAATATCCTTCAAGACTCCTGCACCAGCACCTTTGCTTACTACTTTCTTAACGGGGCAGCCGAAATTAATATCCACCAGATCTGGATTTACAGTGTCTACAATTTTAGCACTGAGTGCCATCGCATCTTCATCGCCACCAAAGATCTGAATCCCAATGGGCCGTTCATAATCGAAGATGTCAAGTTTCTGACGGCTCTTGATGGCATCGCGGATCAGTCCCTCACTACTGATAAACTCGGTATACATGAGGTCGGCTCCATTATCCTTGCACACTGCCCTGAATGGTGGATCGCTGACATCCTCCATTGGAGCGAGTAGTAAAGGGAAATCGGGTAAAACTATATTGCCAATATTAACCATCTTATTATTTGGGTCTGTGCTGCAACCCGGAGCTTGCCTTTTATCCATTATCTTGCAGCCGCATTATACAAAAATGCAAATTTACACTCTTATTTCAGATTTGCATGCGTCAGAAAATAGAACTGAATTATCCTTCACAATTTGCGTTATTATTGGCTTTATTAGGATTAGCCATTATATTAGGAAATACCCTGGTTTTAGCATTGGGTTCTATTATGATGCATACACCCATGAAAACGGTTGCAGCTTTGTTGAATGATCCTAAGTACATGAATGTGTCAAGGTTATTAAATACCCTTGCTTCCTTTCTTGTTTTTTGCTTGCCTGCTATTATTTTAGGCTTGATTATAAATATAAAACCATTTGAATATTTAGGGTTTCGAAACAAATTTAGTTCCAAGCAGATCTTATTGGTTATCATGATTGCATTTGTAGGATTGATCTTGAGTGGCGCTTTGGGAGAGATCAATCAAGCTATTCCATTACCAGCAAAATGGTTGGCAGAAGCAAAAGCGGCTGAGGCAAAATATAAAGAAACCATGTTGGTAATGGCCACCATGAAAACGCTGGGTGATTATTTTTTAGCCATGATCGTAATGGCGTTGGCTCCCGCATTATTTGAAGAGATCCTTTTTAGGGGCGCTTTGCAAAAGATCTTTGTTGGGTGGACGCGTAATCCTTTTCTAGGAATTCTGTTAGCCAGTATTTTATTTAGTGCCATACATTTTTCTTATTTCGGATTTCTGCCACGTACTGCCCTAGGTATGATCCTTGGCTATACATTTTATTTTAGTAAGAATCTTTGGTTTAATATTTTAATTCACTTCTTATACAATGGGATTATTGTAACGCAATTATTTTTAGCTACTAAACAAGGAAAACAAATTGATAAAGTAATGGATGAGTCCATGCCCATTTGGTTGGGACTGATCGCAGTATTTGGGGTATTTTTTTTAATGCGTTTATTTAAAGAAGAATCAGTAGTTGCACTATCTGGTGAGTTAAAAACTTTCGACGAAAATTAATAGGATTAACATGAAAAATTGGGATAAAATATTCAGCACAAGAGACTTGGCAAAAGCCAGTATTATAAAGGGTTTATTGGAAGAAAATGAAGTGCCGGTTCAGATTTTAAATAAACAAGATAGTAGTTATCCGATGTTTGGTGATATTCAATTGTATGTTCCCGCACATCTGTCTATTACAGCAAAGCAATTAATCGAAAAAGCATTATTGAATTAATCAACCTTCCCCATCCCCTCACATTATTTTTCTTATCTTGCTATAGATACTGTCAATTGCAGTAAACTTTATGGCTTTCAACTTTGCTATTTTTAAGACCCGCGCGCTCAGTGCGATTGTTTTTGCAGCCATCATGATCGGTGGTCTTGTGTACAATCAATGGACATTTCTCGCGCTGTTTACCGTGATCAATTTTGGCTGTTGGTGGGAATTTCATCGTTTGATGGAAAAGATCGAGCCCAGTTATAAAGGGCTTCCCAATGTTTTAAGGTATAGTATGGTATGCTTTGGTTTTGCGTATATGTTATATATGGCGAATCCCTTGGTTTTCCCAATCGGCAAATGGAATTTACATGATATTGGCGGCTATTTTTTGATTGCCATGGCTTCCGTTTTCTTAGTTAGTCTAGTTATATTCTATAAAAAGATCACTGTCAATAATCTTCTTTCACTAATTGCAGGATTTCTTTATATCTCTTTAAGTTGGGGCTTAATGATCAAATTAAGAGGTCGCGTTAATCCCTATGAACAAATCGACGCAGGTTGGTTATTACCCGTTATATTAATTGCATCCATCTGGGTAAATGATACCATGGCCTATATAACAGGAACAATTTTTGGTAAACGACCACTTTCATCCATTTCCCCGAAGAAGACCTGGGAAGGCACGATCGGGGGTGTGATTTTGGCTGTGATGGTAATTAGTTATGGCGGTCATGCCCTTTTTGCATTACCCTTCCGTTTATTAATACTTGTTTCCTTTTTAGCTTCAGTGATGGGAACAATGGGCGATTTGTTGGAGAGTAAATTAAAGCGTTTAGCCGGAGTTAAAGATAGCGGTAGCATCATGCCTGGCCATGGTGGTTTTCTTGACAGATTCGATTCTTTATTGTTGGCAACACCTTATATATGGCTTTTTGTGGACCTGTTTTTATAGTAGTCAACCGATTTTGCTGAAGGGATTAGAACATCTATTACATTTGCAGCTTAAGATCAAGCAATGACGATACATAAAGAAGGATATCAATCCATTGGAATAGGCGCCCTGATTTTTGGTGCACTAAACCTCATTTCATTTACATTTTTAAGTGCTTCTGCACCCTGGTTAGCATTGGTTATATTTTTTTTAACCCTTGGCGTTTTCTTATTCCTGGTTTCTTTCTTCCGGATACCTAATAGAACTTTTACCATCAATGCAGATCAAATCATTTGCCCAGCAGATGGTAAAGTAGTGGTGATCGAAGAAGTGGTTGATTCGGAGTACTTTAAGGATAAAAGAATCCAGCTTAGTGTATTTATGAGTCCTGCAAATGTGCATGTAAATAGGAATCCAGTGGGCGGCGAAGTGGTTTATAATCAATATCATAAGGGTAAATACTTGGTTGCTTGGCACCCAAAATCCTCTACCGAAAACGAGCGTTGGAGCGTGGTGGTAAAAAATCCTCATGGGGAAATACTATACAAACAAATTGCAGGGGCATTGGCAAAGAGAATCTGTAATTATACCAAGGTTGGTCAGCAAGTAAAGCAGACAGAGGAATACGGATTTATTAAGTTTGGTAGCCGGGTTGATGTATTGTTGCCTTTGACAGCCAAAATCCATGTGGAATTAAATCAGGTAGTAAAGGGCGGAATAACAGTTTTAGCAAGCTGGTAACAACTGATTATTAAAAAAACCTTAAATTTGAGGTATAAAAATAAAGAACAATATGAAAAAATTATTTGTACTGGCTACCGCTGCATTTTTATTTACTGGCGTAGCATTTGCTCAAACAAAAGATAAAGACCAGAAAAAAGTAGAAGCTAAAGAATGCTGCAAAAAAGACGCTAAAGGAAAAGAGTCTTGCAGTAAAGATATGAAAGACAAAGATGCTTGTAAGAAAGACGGTAAAGAAAAAGACTGTTGCAAAGACAAGGATAAAGATGCAAAAGGAACAAAAGAAGCTGCTAAAACAAAAGCATAATTTCTTTTTAATATAAAATTTAAAAGAGCCGCCCCAATTCATCGGGACGGCTCTTTTATTTATAAAATATGTTCTAGTTCTTTTAAGTGGTGAATCATGTAAGTTGATTTTACTGTTGGTTCAACTTTTAAGTGGTTCACAAAAATGGTATCCATACCCGCATTGATGCCACCCTGAATATCGGCATCCTGATTATCGCCGATCATAATACTTTCGTTTAAAACAGCTCCTGCTTTTTGCAAAGCGTAATCGAAAATTTCCTTATTGGGTTTAAGACTATTACTTGCTTCAGAGGTAATAACTTGATCAAAGAAAGCGGTAAGATTACTTTCTCTTAATTTATTATGCTGTACCGATTCGAATCCATTGGTAACTAAGTGCAAGGTATAATCCTTGTTTTTTAGGTATTCAAGAATTTCAACAGTATAGGGGAACAACTTTTTCTTGGTAGGTAATAAATCAAGAAATTGAACCGACATTTTTTTCGCCAACGGCTCATCGGCAATTTTAAATTCGAGCAGGGCCAGCCACATACGCTTCCACCGAAGTTCATCCTGTCTAATAAATCCCTTGGTATACCTATCCCACAAACGATGATTATGAAAACTATAATGCGTAAAAAACTGCTCAAAATCGGTTACGCCCCTTTCAACAAGTAGATTAGTTTCGTATAAGTCATTCAAGGTCTCTTTGGAATTAGTTTCAAAGTCCCAAAGTGTATGATCCAGATCAAAAAATAGGTGGCGATACTGCATGGGCACAAAATACGAACAAATACAATCGAAGATTCCTAAAAATGCGCGACCTTTGCCGCAGCAAAGCAATCTTATGAATATTATTATTACAGGCGCATCAAAGGGAATCGGTAAAGCAATTGCTAAGGCATTTGCACAACCAGGGAATCAATTATTGATTTGTAGTAGAAATGAGAAGGAGCTAATTGAAACAGTAAATGAGCTTCAGGAAAACCATCCTGATACTATTATTAAATATCGTGCTACTTACATGGGTAATAAAACAGACATCATTCACTTTGCTGATTGGTGCTTGTCTTTCGGTGCCCCGGATATTTTAATTA
>CAIJLK010000150.1 GCA_903821465.1 uncultured Bacteroidota bacterium
CTTAATCACTGATTAAGCAGCCATGGCATACTGAGTATTGCCATTTGAGTTTTGAATATTCAGATTAAAGTGCTAATTATCCAACGCACTGCATGCTTACACCAACCGTGACATATGCTGTCAAAACCAATACGACCCCAAGATGCAAAGGTAGCCATTCCGCAGAACGCTACCTGTTAAACTATTTAAACAAGCGCCAGAAATCCAAGCCTAGCGCATAAGCCATCAATCCTAATAAAAGAATCATTCCAACCATTTGCGCATACTCCATGAACTTATCTCCTGGCTTACGACCTGTGATCATTTCATATAAAGTAAACAAAGCATGGCCGCCATCCAACGCAGGAATAGGCAAAATATTCATGAAGGCAAGAATGATCGAAAAGATTCCGGTCAATGTCCAGAATTTCTGCCAATCCCAAACTCCTGGGAATGTATTTCCAATACTGATCACACTACCCAATGATTCGCTTGCATTAACTTTTCCAGTAAAGATCTGTTTGATGCCAGTAATGTATCGATCCAATGTTTCAAAACACCTACTGAAACCCATTGGAATAGCTTGTGCCAAAGAGTATTCTTTAACAACAGTACCAAACATTTCGAATGGTGTTTTGCGGAAGAATCCAACATTGCCTTTATTATTCAACAACACTTTTACATCCACTGTATCTTTTGCTCTGATCACTTTGAAAGTAACAACCGAATCAGCAAAACCTTTATTCAATCCTTCATACTCATGAAAGAATTGGAAGTAATGATTATTAAATGCGATCAGTGTATCACCTTTTTGAAATCTGTCTTTTGTAAACACTGCAGTTTTAGCAACTGAATCAACAATAGCAGGATAACGCATGGTCACAAAATCTGAAGCCAGTTCCCTACCCTTTTTGGTTTTGAATAAATTCTTGATCAGTCCATCCGGAAGATTAATGTTCACTTTAGTGCCCGCTCTTTCTACTTGCATTGTTTTAGCATCGGTAGTGATAATTTCAGGAACAACGATTCCAAAATCCTCCACTATTTTCCCATCGATAGATACGATTTTATCGCCATCATTAATGCCAATACTCTTTGCCAATGAATCGGCATGAACCCCGTATTGCAAGTTCTTTGCAGGCATATATTGCTCGCCCCAAACCCAGGTGATACCAATAAAAATCACAATCGCCAAGATCACATTTACTACTACGCCACCGATCATGATGATCAGACGTTGCCATGCTGGTTTTGATCTGAATTCATAGGGCTCGGGAGGCAATTTCATTTGCTCCTTATCCATGCTCTCATCGATCATTCCAGAAATTTTCACATAGCCACCAAAGGGTATCCAGCCTAAACCATATTCGGTGTCACCCTTTTTCTTTTTCCATAAACTAAAATAAGGGTCGAAGAAAAGATAAAACTTCTCCACCCTGCATTTAAATATTCTTGCTGGTATAAAATGGCCCAATTCATGCAACACCACTAAGATCGAGAACGACATAATGAACTGTCCGGTTTTTACACCAATACTTATCCAATCGATTGCTAATAAATTCATAGTTCGGAATCCCCTCAGGGAATTTGTTTAGAAATACTTTTAAAAAAATAATCGCCTACATGTGAATTAAGGAAGCGGCGAAGTTACGTGCCTCTCCATCGGTTTCAAAATACTCTTCGAGTGTAGGCTTCTCTATAAAACTAATTTTCGCCATGGTTTGTTCAACCACTTCTGTCATGTCGAGAAAACCTATTCGATTTCTCAAGAATGCATAAACGGCTATCTCATTAGCTGCATTTAAAATACAAGGCATATTACCTGCTTGCCTCAATGCTTCTGTTGCCAATCCTAGATTGCGAAAGGTTTTGATATCAGGTTCTTCAAAACTTAATGTTTGTGGTTTCTTAAAGTCATAACGTGGAAAATCGTTCGGGATACGTTGTGGGAAAGCCATGGCATATTGAATAGGCAATTTCATATCTGGCAAACCCATCTGAGCTTTCAAGCTTCCGTCTTCGAACTGCACCATACTATGAATAATGCTCTGCGGATGAATTACCACTTGAATTTGTTCAGGAGTAAGATTGAATAACCATTTGGCTTCAATCATTTCCAACCCTTTATTCATCAGCGTTGCAGAATCAATTGTGATCTTTGCACCCATGGTCCAATTCGGATGTTGCAATGCATGATCTCGTTTTACATTCACCAAAAAATTTGGTTTCTTTCCCAGAAATGGTCCACCGCTTGCAGTAAGTACAATTTTAGAGATTCGATTATTCGATTCACCAATAAGACATTGAAAAATGGCAGAGTGTTCACTATCAACAGGGATAATTGCTGCACCTTTTTCAAGCGCTTGTTTCATCACTATATCGCCCGCAACCACCAAAGTTTCTTTATTAGCTAATGCTACAGCCTTACCCAAATTAACCGCCTGCAAAGTAGGGCGCAAACCTGCATATCCCACAATACCCGCAAGCATCATATCGTAACAATCCAATGCCGCCACTTCTTCTAATGCCTTCTCACCAGCGAAAACTTTAATATCGGTACCTGCTAAAGCTTCTTTTACAACAGTGTATTTTTTTTCATCCCCAATCACCACCATATTCGGACTGAACTCCAAAGCTTGTTTGATGAGTAATACCTCATTGGTCTGTGCAGTTAATACTTCCGCGCTAAATAATTCTTTATTCGCTGCAATCACATCGAGTGCCTGTGTGCCGATGGATCCTGTGGAACCAAATAGGGCTATTCTTTTTTGCTTCATTAAATTGATTTAGGCATCCTTTTAAGATTCTCGCAAAATACGCCAATCTCATTGGAAACCATTATTTATACTTGAACAGTTGCTATCTTTCTAAGAATGGCAACAATTCATTAGCTATGTTTCGATCGTTACTCAAGCGAGGCACTTTATTTTGTCCCCCCAATTTCCCGATCGACTTCATATAATCGATAAACCCATTTTTTCTTAATGGACTGATTTTTAACTTCTTCAGGATATTGCCTGTTATTAAATCATCGTAATAGACATTTTTTAGTCGCAGTTCCTGGTCGAGCTTTTCAGCAAATTCGGCCATCGAAGCTGGTACTTTTTCAAACTCAATAAACCATTCGTGGTAGCTTTTCCCCTCTCCCTGTTGGATCATGGGCGCCACTGTAAATTCGGTAACACTAACAGCTAACTCTTTGGCCGCCTTCAACAGTGCAGACTCTACTTCTTCCCCAATAACGTGTTCTCCGAATGCCGATATAAAGTGTTTGGTTCTTCCGCTCACTACAATTCGGTAGGGATTTAGACTAACAAATTTTACCGTATCCCCAATATTATAGCCCCAGAGTCCGGCATTGCTATTAATAATCAAAGCATAGTTTTCACCAAGTTTTACATCTTTCAAGCTAAGTCGCCCTGGGTTTTCATTGAAAATCTGATCTGCAGGTACGAACTCAAAGAAAATGCCGCTATTGGTATTTAGTAAGAGCCCTTCGGAATGCTGACTATCCTGAAAAGCAAAGAAGCCCTCACTAGCTGGGAATAATTCAATTGAATCGATCTTTTTACCAATGCTTTCAAAAAGCTTGGCTTTATAGGGTTCAAAATTCACGCCGCCCTGTACCATCAAGCTAAAATTGGGAAAGAGCTCAGAGATTTTCTTGTCGCCCTTTTCAATTAACCGATCAAAATACATTTGCATCCAAGGTGGAATCCCGCTGATCAGGGTCATATTCTGATGAAGGGTCTCCGCCACTATCCGATCGAGCTTGGTTTCCCAGTCCTCCATACAGTTGGTTTCATAACTCGGTAACTGGTTAGATCTTAGATAACTGGGTATATGGTGATTCACAATGCCACTTAATCGGCCAGTTGGAATGCCTGCAACCCTTTCTAATTCGGGCGATCCGCTTAAAAATATCATTTTCCCGTTTGCAAAAGCCGTATTTCCCGTCTCAGCCATATAGCATAAAAGGGCATTCCGGGCTGTATTGATATGATTGGGGATCGATTCTTTGGTAATAGGGATGTATTTAACCCCGCTTGTAGTGCCACTAGTCTTGGCAAGGTAGATGGGCTTGCCCTTCCATAGCACATTGTGCTTACCTGCCTTGATCTGCTCGATATAGGGCTTCATTTGCTCATAGTCGCGAATTGGCACTGCCTGCCGGAATTCTTCGTAAGAATTAACCGATTCCAAATGCTGTGCTTTACCAAACTCGGTAGATTTACCCATTTTCAGTAGATATTTCAAAATGGCATCCTGATCTTCTACAGCGGTTTGGGCAGATTTTAGGATTTGTTTGTATATATAATTTGCGAATGGCCTGGCAAGTAGCGATTTAAGATTCATATGTTCTGCTTGGAATACTCGTTTAACAGGACAAAAATAGGGACTGAACGGCCTTTTTGAATAGATAAACTGCTAATTTTATACTTATTCTAGCTATTTCTACAGCCCTTGATAAAAAAAGGGAAATTTATTTGCAAAATGTTTGTAGAAATCCGACTCAAATCCCTACCTTTGCCGTCCTAATTTTGGAAAGCTATGTTAGCAGTTGTAAAAATCGCAGGTCAACAATTTAAAGTACAAGCAGGTCAAAGTTTGTACGTTCCTCACCTGCAAGGTAATACCGGTGACAAGGTTGAGTTTAGTGAC
>CAIJLK010000151.1 GCA_903821465.1 uncultured Bacteroidota bacterium
AAATTTCCGGAGTCTTTTTAAAAAATTTGAGATGCCTTATTTAACAACAGAAAAGAGAGCAAGTATTTTTGCTGAATTTGGTGGAAAAGCCACTAACACTGGTTCAATTGAAGCACAAGTTGCTATATTGACTGAACGTATCGTTCAGATTTCCAAACACTTACAAGCTAACAAGAAAGATTTTTCAACCCAGCGTGGATTGATGAAGATGGTTGGTCAGCGTAAGCGTTTACTAAGCTATATGCAAAAGCACAACCTTAGCGGGTACCGTGCACTAATCGAGAAACTAGGTCTGAGAAAATAATTTTTCTATGATACTTTTAGCTATTCCCAACTGACAAATTTGATACAGTTGGGAATAGTTGTTTGTGTCAGTACCTTATTTTACCCGATTCTTCCAATCACAAAGGCTACGATTTAGCGGTTTTCTACCAACGATTTAGCAGCCTACTACACAAAAAACATGTTATCACAACCGAAATCAATTAAGTTCGACTTGGGTGGTGGCCGTGAGGTTACTATCGGAACAGGTAAATTGGCTCGTCAGGCCGATGGAGCTGTTACCGTTTCTCAAGGGAATTGCGTTATACTGGCAACTGTTGTTGCCAATAAAGACCCTAAAGAAGGTCAAGATTTTTTCCCATTAAGTGTTGACTATCAGGAAAAATTCGCTTCTGCTGGTCGTATTCCGGGTTCTTTCTTCAAGAGAGAAGCTCGTTTAAATGACTATGAAATTTTAACTAGCCGTCTAATTGACCGTGCATTACGTCCATTATTTCCTGAAGATTATCTATGTGATGTTCAGGTATTGGTGAGCTTAATTTCAAGCGATGCGGAAGTTATGCCTGATTCATTAGCTTGTTTGGCTGCATCAGCTGCATTGGCTGTTTCAGATATTCCTATCAAGGAAATGTTGAGCGAAGTAAGAATTGCTCGCCTTAACGGTAAATTCATTGTAAACCCAACTCGTTCTGAATTGGCGGCTTCTGATCTTGAATTCTTGATCGCTGCAACTGAAAAGAACTTGATGATGGTAGAAGGTGAAGCGAAAGAATGTTCTGAAGCTGACTTGGTTAAAGCACTTGAATTAGCGCACGATGCAATCCGTATCCAAATCAAAGCACAAACTGAATTGCGTGACTTGGTAGGTGTTACTGGAAAGCGTGATTATAAAAAACCGGCTTCTGATGAGGCTGTAAATGAAAAAGTAATCGCTTTTGCTAAGCAAAGAGTTTACGATATTTCTAAGAAAGGTTCTGCTAAACACGAACGCACTGATGCATACGCTTTGTTGAAAGACGAGTTGATTGCTAGCTTAGGAGAAGAAGTAACTGATCTTGAAAAGAAATTAGCTAAGAAATACTACGAAGACCTTAAATGGGAAGTAGTTCGCGATATGATGTTGGAAGACCGCATCCGTTTAGATGGTCGTCAGTTAGATCAAGTACGTCCATTAGCGATGGAAGTTGAGCCACTTCCAGCTCCACATGGTTCTGCATTATTTACAAGAGGTGAAACACAGTCTTTAACCACTGTTACTTTCGGAACTAAACTAGATCAGATATTAGCTGAAACTGCTGCTAGTTCTGAATATAGTAGTTTCTTCTTGCATTATAATTTTCCTCCATTCTCTACCGGCGAAGTGAAAATGATTCGTGGTGTTGGTAGAAGAGAGGTAGGGCATGGTAACTTGGCAATGAGAAGCTTAAAGCAGATGATGCCTGGTAATGAATATCCTTACACCGTTCGCGTAGTAAGTGATATTTTAGAAAGTAATGGTTCTTCATCTATGGCAACTGTTTGTGCTGGTTCTTTAGCATTAATGGATGCTGGTGTGCCAATACCTAAACACGTTAGTGGTGTTGCAATGGGATTAATCACTAGAGCAGATGGTAAATATGCGATCCTTACAGATATCTTAGGTGATGAAGATCATTTAGGTGATATGGACTTTAAAGTTACCGGTACCCGCGATGGTATCTGTGGCGTTCAGATGGATATTAAAGTGGATGGCTTAAGCATGGCAGTAATGATGGAAGCATTAGAGCAAGCTCGTAAAGGTCGTTTACACATCCTTGATGCGATGTACGAATGTATTCCTGCAGCGCGTGCTGATGTAAAATCTCATGCTCCTAGAATGGTTAAATTGATTATCGAGAAAGAATTTATCGGTGCGGTAATCGGACCAGGTGGTAAAGTAATTCAAGAAATTCAACGTGAAACCGGAACTACAATCAATATCGAAGAAGTTGGTAATACGGGTGAAGTAAGTATCTTCTCTGCCAACAAAGAAGCTGTTGATAAGGCAGTTGCTTGGGTTCGTGGAATTACAGCCGTTCCTGAAGTGGGCGACGTTTATGAAGGTCCTGTAAAAGGAATCAAAGAATTCGGTGCTTTCGTTGAATTCATGCCAGGCAAACAAGGCTTGTTGCATATTAGCGAAATCAGCTGGAAGCGTCTTGAAACCATGGATGGCCTTTTCAATGAAGGAGATATGGTGAAAGTAAAACTGGTAGGATTAGATCCTAAAACCGGCAAGTTCAAATTAAGTAGAAAAGCATTGATGCCAAGACCAGAATCTACCCCAAGAGAAGAGGGCAGACAAGGTCAATCAGATAATGCCTAATAATAAATATCTTAAATGCCCTCTCCGAGTTCTCGGGGAGGGCATTTTTTTTACAAAATCTTTCAAATATGACCGACGCAACTATTCAAATCGAGATAGCCACTGAAGATGATGCACAGAAAGAAACCCTGATTGCTCAGCTGGCTTCCATTGGATTTGAAGCCTTTGAAGAATTGACTGATAGCTTAAAGGCCTTTATACCTGCATCAGATTTTGATAAAACGCTACTAGTTGCAATTCTTGGTGGATTGGCCTATCAAGAAACAGAGATCGAAAAACAGAATTGGAATGAGGTTTGGGAATCAAATTTCGAACCAGTGCAAGTAGAAGATTTTGTGGGGATACGTGCATCCTTTCACGAGCCGATCATAGGAGTGGAGCAGGAGATCATTATAACCCCTAAAATGAGTTTTGGTACTGGTCACCATGCAACCACCTACTTAGTGATGCAAGCCATGCGTAATTTGCATTGGGAAGGTAAAATGGTGTTCGATTTTGGGACAGGAACTGGTATTCTGGCTATCTTGGCTGAAAAACTCGGGGCTCAATCTGTGCTTGCGATAGATAATGATGATTGGTGTATCGAAAATGCTACTGAAAATGTTGGCATCAATCATTGTACTAAGATCAAAGTTGCCAAGGGCGATTCGGCTCAAACGGGTACCCATTTCGATATTATTTTAGCAAATATCAATAAACATATCATTTTAGCAAATATTGCCTACCTTGGTCATTCGCTTCAAAAAGGGGGACTCATTTTCTTGAGTGGACTCTTAGAGGAAGATGAATCCGATATCTTAAATGCCTGCTTATCAGTTGGTTTGAAACACCATTTTACAAATAAAAGAAACGGTTGGATTGTATGTCAGTTTGAAGGCTAAGTCAAATGCCTGGGCTGTATTAAACAATTGTTAACCTATAGTTTCCTATATTTGAATTTCCTAAAACTTCAAACCAATCGTCAATGAACGAAATGCTGCTCATTGTTCTGGCCTATTTAATTGGATCTATCCCTACTGCCATTTGGGTTAGTAGAAAGTTCTTCAATATCGATATCCGCGATTACGGCAGTGGTAATGCCGGCGCAACCAATACTTTCCGCGTATTGGGTTCGAAATGGGGCTCACTCGTGATGTTTGTTGACGTGTTGAAAGGTGTTGTGGCTACTTCTCTGTACATTCTTTTACCTTATTATCTGATGAATGAATGGGATCGTACCAACTTTATGATTGGTCTAGGATTAGCATCTGTAATTGGACACATTTTTCCGATCTGGGCTAATTTCAAAGGCGGAAAAGGTGTTGCTACGCTCTTGGGAATGGCTGTTGCTATTCAACCAGTTGTGGCTGTTTGTTGTATTGGCGTATTCTTAATTGTATTATACTTAACCCGTTTTGTATCGCTAAGTTCAATTTTAGCAGGGGTATCGTTCATGGTTTTTATTCTTTTTATCTTTAACGAAAAAGAAACACTCTATCGCGTTTTCGCAGTTTTAGTGGCTTTAATGGTTGTTCTAACCCACCAAAAGAATATAGGTAGAATCCTTAAAGGCACTGAGAGTAAAGTGCCGATTTTTAAGTCGCGCGATAGACGAAAACAAAGAAGAAAGGGGGACTTGTAATATAATTGCATTAATATGCAGGATTTAGCCTGTATATTTCGTAACTTTGCTGTCTTTATTCCCTCACCTAAATGTTTTTTTAGGCATGTCCAATCAAAGTTTATTTGAGAAGTTACAGTTAAAAGACGAGAAGAACCTGTTAATTCAAGGTATTCCCTCTTCCATCGAAAAGCAGTTCGCAAAGTTGGCTTATGCTAAAAATGTGACTCCTTTATTGAAAAGCAAAAAGGTAGAATTTGCCCTTATTTTCGCGTTGAGTCAACAGCAATTGAATCAAATTTTGAGAGAAGTTTTTCCTGCTTTGAGTGATGAAACCAAATTATGGGTTGCTTATCCAAAAGCTACTAGTAAAATTGTGAGTGACCTGAATCGCGATTGTAGTTGGGAAGTGCTCACTAAGAATGAGTATGAGTCTGTTCGTCAAGTTGCTATTGATAATGTATGGAGTGCTATTCGATTTAAGAAATTAGATCAGATTCCTAATCGTGACCGTAGCTTTTCAGAGATCAAAACACCTGAACTGAATGGCATTGATTTTGAAAAAAGATTAGTGGTTCCTCCAGCAGAATTAGGTAGTATGTTTCTTAAACACAAAGAAGCACAACAATTCTTCACATCACTCTCTTTCAGCAATCAGAAAGAATACGTAAGCTGGATCGAAGCTGCAAAAAAGGAAGACACACGTAAACGCAGATTAGAAACTGCCCTAGAAAAATTGCTAGCAGGCAAGAAAAATCCAACTGAAAAGTAAATTTAAAATTCAAAATAATAAAGCCTCTGAACAATCAGAGGCTTTACTATTTAATGTCTAGTAGACAAGGTAAGTCCATTTTTCACTTTTATCTTTTCACTTCTTCTTCCGTTCTTCACTCTTCACTCTTCACTAAATCTTACTTAAGTATAACAGTCCCAATCTGCTTAGTAATCTCCCTCTCAATAGTCTTAAGGTGCTGATGTAGTTCTATCAACCGCATCTGTTCAGCGAGTGGTGCATTTTCCATATCGCGTTGATTTTCTTCAAACATTTTTTTGAGTTTACGCAACTTGTAATAGTTCACGCTCATAAGAATGTCTTGGTGACTAATATTCCTATTTAGAATATTCATTCCTTCCATTTTTTCATCCCATTTAGTACTCAATTCATGTGCTTGCATACTTAACTGGATCACTAAATTTCTTACAGATTCATTACTATGATACAACATTGTTTTTGTAGTCGGGTTGAGCCCATCAACAAACATTTTTTTATAAGTTTCAAATAATTCAGTTAGTTGTTGGTTGTCGAAATGAAACTGATCTAATTCATTAAAAACATATTCAGCCATCGTGATTTCTTCATCCCATTTCAGTAAGCCATGTTCCAATAAAGCTCTTAAAACATTTCTTTCATGAGCTTCATCTTTATTAAAAAGAGATTGTGAATCATCCAATACATCTTCGGGTTGCTCAGCTGCTTTTTGTTGCTCTGCTAGAAGGTCGTCTGATGCTTGTTTTTTTTCATCTTTGGCAACCTTATCGCGTTTTAATTTATTTACAAGATGGGTTAATCCTGTTTCATCAATTTTTAAAAGTTGTGCAGACTGACGAATATAATCTTGCTGTCTGGTAAAGTCTTCTGCCTTATTTAATTTGCTGATTGTTTCAGCAACCTGATTAACAACCACACTTTTTTTAGAAACATCATTTCCTGCTTCTTTCATCATTACTTCCAACTGAAAAAGAATAAAATCTTTTTTATTCGCAGCAATGAATTCATTGAAAGATTGTACGCCTACCTTATTTACATAACTGTCTGGGTCTTCCTTGTCAGGAATCAATACCAGCTTTACATTCAGCCCTTCTTCCAATGCCATATCCAAGCCCCTTAATGCAGCCTTGATACCAGCACTATCTCCATCATAAATAATAGTCAGATTAGAAGTGTATTTTTTGATTAGTCGCAACTGATCAATGGTCAAAGAAGTACCACCACTAGCTACTACATTTTCAATTCCAGCTTGGTGCAAGCTAACCACATCAGTATAGCCTTCTACTAATAAACATTCGTTGGCTTTATCAATTGCTTGTCGAGCAAAATAAGAACCATACAAGATCTTACTTTTTGAATAGATCTCATTTTCAGGAGTGTTGATATATTTCGGCGCTCGATCTGCTTTGCCAATAATTCTTGCTCCAAAGCCAATTACTTTACCTGAATTATTATGGATCGGAAAAATAATTCTACCCCTGTAATTATCTGCTAATTCATTATTGCTACGCATTGCTACCAATCCCGTTTTAGGAAGGATCTCTGCGTTGAATTGATTTTGTATAAGGGCCTTAGTTAAAGAATCTTTTATATCCGGACTATAACCAATTTGAAATTTTTCAATGATATTATCTCTAAATCCTCTCTCATGCAAATAGGAGAGAGCAATATTTTGTCCTTCTGCAGTTTCAGTCAATTGATTCGAAAAAAACTTCTGAGCAAAATGATTAATTGCGTAAAGGCTATCAGCAGTTTGATTCAGTAATTTTTGTTCTGGACTAGACTCGGTCTCTTCTATTTCAATATTATATCTAGCCGCTAACCAACGTAAAGCTTCTACATAACTATACTTCTCATGTTCCATTAAAAAACCGATACTATTACCGCTCTTGCCGCAACCAAAACATTTATAAATTTCTTTCGCAGGAGAAACTGTGAAGGAAGGAGTTTTTTCGTTGTGGAATGGGCAGAGACCTAAATAATTGGTGCCCCTTTTTTTCAATTTAACGAACTCGCCTACAATATCAAGTATATCGATATGATTGGTGATCTGTTGTATGGTATTGGGCGAAATCATGCAAGCGAAATTAACAGTTTAGTTAGCAGTCTACAATTAAATCCCCTCAAATTATAAATTTTGTATTTCGATTTCTATTTTCTATTAAATTTAATGATGCTAAAGAAAGAACGTCAGGCTTTTATTATACAACAAATCAATATTCATAACAAAGTATTGTCTTCGGATCTGAGTGTGCATTTAGATGTGTCTGAAGATACCATCAGAAGAGATTTACAGGAATTAGCTGAAGAGGGGAAATTAATCAAGGTACATGGTGGCGCCTTGTCTAAATCCTTTCATTTCACACTTGAGGAGATCCCTATTTATTCCCTACCAGAAAAGAAAATAATTGCATTAAAAGCAATTGAATTGATTAAAGATGGTATGCTGGTCTTATTGACCGGAGGTACTACTATTCTGGAATTGGTGAAATCCCTACCTCCTGAATTGAATGCAACATTCATCACCGTAAGTCTGCCTATTGCCCTTGAATTATTAAACCATCCTAATTCTGAAGTGATATTTATTGGCAATCGCCTCTCAAAAAATGCACAAATGGCAATTGGGGCAGAAGTAATTGCCCGTTTAGCAACTATTAAAGCAGATATCTGTTTTCTTGGCACCAATAGTTTTGATGCCCAATTTGGAATTACTGATATGGAATGGGATATCATTGAAGTTAAAAAAGCCATGATTCTCTCTGCTCAAAAAACTATTTCCTTAGCCATTTCCGAAAAATTAAATACTATCCAAAAGCTGCAAGTATGCAAAACAGACGAAATTGATATCCTAATTACAGAACTTTCACCTTTATCACCCATATTCTCCGCTTATTTTGCAAAAGGCATACAAATTATCTAAACATTGATTTTTAGACAGTTAGACCGCCAATTTTGCAGCTATTTGCAGTAATTATCTACAATCTGTGCGTTTAGTGTGGATATATTGCTGAATTCTCCTTAAAATGGATTCGGAATTATGCTTTAAAAATTTTAACATTGCTTTATTATTCGGGGTTTTGGAATTAAACTGAAAATTTTGCGGGTTTATGCGTAAAGAAAAACGATAAACGATGCAATGTTTTGCAAGATTACAATGTCCTGATAATTGAAACTACCGCTAAGTTTCAAAACTGACGAGCTTATATGAATTCAGAAAACTAAAAAACTGTTATGAGAAAAATTGTTTCAATGATGAAAGTGGTTCTTTTACTACTCTTCATTTTCTCGTTGCCCTCTTATGGACAAAGCCAGACAGTATCGGGGACAGTCCGCGATGCTGACAAAAATACCCCATTGGCAGGGGTAACTATTAAAGTAGTGGGAACAACCATTACTACCCAGACCAGAGACAATGGTTCTTTCTCTGTGAAAGCCAACAATGGTCAGGTCTTACAATTAACTTATATCGGATTTGAATCTCAGAAAGTGACTGTAACCGGACCGAAGATGGATATCGCTTTGAAAGGTGGTGTTACAGAATTGGAAGAAGTAGTTGTATCAATGGACATTAAACGTAAATCACGAGATTTAGGTTTCTCTGCCCAAACTGTGAAGGGTGGTGAAATGAAAGAAACACAACGTGAAAGTTTTGTAGATGCATTACAAGGAAGGGTTGCCGGTGCTACCATCACTGCAACATCTGGTGTGCCAGGTGCTTCTTCAACCATTGTGTTGAGAGGTTTTAATAGTATGTCACTTAATAACCAACCGCTATTTGTGGTGGATGGGGTAATACGTGATAACTCTACGATAGATGCAGCATCAAACGTTCCAGCTGCAGCCGGACAAAATAATACATCAAACGACTTCACCAACAGAATTGCAGATATCAACCCGAACGATATCGAATCTGTAACAGTTTTAAAAGGACCAGAAGCAACCGTATTGTATGGTAGTTCTGCTTCGAATGGTGCGATCATCATCACTACAAAACGTGCCAAACTTGTTGATGGTAAGAAATTCAATGTGTTTTATGATAATAGCTTTAGGGTTCAATCATTACAAAATATTCCCTCCGTTTATACTGGCTTCCAACAAGGTACCAATGGTGTTCCATCATCAGGTACTTTCGCAGCTTTTGGACCAGCAATGACAGCAGGAACGCCTGTATATAATAATGTAGGTAACTTTTTCAAAACTGCATTCGGACAAACACATAACCTTAGTTTAGATTTTGGTTCACAAAAATCTAGCTATCGTTTCAGTTCATCTTATTATGATCAAACTGGGGTTGTTCCGAATACACGTTTACAAAGGATCAACTTACGTTTAACAAATACTACTAAGATCAATAAATGGATTGATATCACTCCATCAATTGCATATAGTAATAGTACCAACAATAAAGCAATGAAAGGTGCGGGTGGTTATTTGTTAAACTTATTCTTATGGCCTTCAACCGATAATGCGCAAAATTATTTATTGCCGAACGGACATAAGCGCTATTTGATCTCTGCAAACGACCCATCTGATAATGCGAACTTGGGTTCTGTTTCTGAAACAGATAATCCATACTTTGCTGCAAACAGAAACGTATCTCAAGATAAAACTTCTAGTTATGAAGCAAATTTGGCCATCAACTATAACCCAACAAAATGGTTAACTATTGCTGGTAGATTTGGTTACAATGCTTATTCTACAGAAGGTTTCCAATACCGCGATCCTGAATCTGCTTCTCAGTCATCAATGGCTAATAAAGGTTCATTGGATAACTACTGGGTTAAGAACGCCAACTATAACCACACAATAACTGCTACAGTTAAAAAGAATTTCGGAAAATTCAATACACGCTTAACAGTAGGTTCACGTTGGAGCCAATCTGAAATGCAACGTTTTGGTATTTCTGGAACATTTGATAGCACCAGAAGCTTTGATAGTAGTTCTACAGGATTCAATACTAGAACAAGATTGAGCCGCGCTACTTTATATGGAAGTGGCGAATGGAATTTGTTAAACAAATATCAGATCGCTGAATTTGGTGAAGCAACCATTAGTTATAATAACGTGATCTTCTTAACAGGGTCAATGGCATTCGAATCTTCTTCAGTGCTTCCTGCTGCAAATAGAAATTATAATTATCCTGGAGGAAGCTTAAGTATCATCATGAGTGATATCTTCCCTAAAATGAAAGGCGATTTAATAAGTTACTGGAAATTACGTGGATCAATGGCATCTACGGCTAGGCTCCCAGACCCTTATT
>CAIJLK010000152.1 GCA_903821465.1 uncultured Bacteroidota bacterium
AGGGAAAAACAAAAGCGTACCAAGTGCTGAAATGATCAGACCTAATGCAATCCCATTTTTATAACCAATCTTATTTAGCAAATCTCCGCCTATGGCAGATGATACGCCAACATATATAAGCGAACCTACTGTATAAGCAACATAAAACGCTACAGCCACTAACTGACTTTGTAATTGGGTTAATGTAAATGCTTTTTTAAATACAGGAATTAAAATGTCGTTGCTGGCAGCAACAAATCCCCAAAAGAAAAATACGGTAATCAGGGTGCCGAATTGCGACCAATTAGTTTTTTGATTCATGGCAGGCTTAATATTGGTTGGTAAATTGAATAAGCTGTAAAATAAATATAAATAACCAAGCAGAAAACTTTAAATGTTTTTTGTGCACTGCCAATTCATTCCTAAATTGAATGCAAATCAAGGAATCAAATATATCTGATGGAGATTGTTCATATAAGTGCAGAATGTTACCCAATGGCTAAAGCTGGAGGCTTGGGCGATGTAGTAGGTGCATTACCTAAATACCAATGTCAGGCTGGTCATATTGCCAAAGTGGTGATGCCAATGTATCGAACCAAATTTTTATATGCTAATGAATGGGTAGTTGATTTTAAAGGTAGTGCTAATTTGGGAGACTGGTTTTTTGACTATACCATCATTCGGGAAAAAAAGAAGTCACTTGGGTTTGACCTCTATTTGGTAGATATAAACGGACTCCTTGACCGTGAAAAAATCTACGGGTATGACGACGATACTGAACGGTTTACTGCTTTTCAGATTGCGGTTGTGAATTGGTTGGCAAGTTGGGAACATCGTCCAGATGTTGTTCATTGCCATGATCATCAGTCAGCTCTAGTTCCATTTATGATGAAGCATTGTTTTAATTTCCGACACTTAAGTCGCATTCCAACTGTGTTTACTATACATAATGGACAATACCAAGGTTGGATGGATTGGAGTGACAGCTCTTTAATTCCCGCTTGGGATGATTGGAAAACAGGTTTATTGGAATGGGCAGGAAGAATCAACCCAATGGCATCTGCTATCAAGTGTGCTGATAAAATAACCACTGTTAGTCAGAGTTATATGGAAGAACTTTTCTATGAGGCGAATGGATTGGAAACATTGTTTGAATATGAAAAAGGAAAATGCATTGGGATCTTAAATGGAATTGATAATGAAATTTGGAACCCCGCAACTGATAGCTATATCGATAATCATTTTGCAGTTAAAACTGTTAACTCAGGAAAACAAGCAAACAAGGATTTATTATGTGAAAAATTTGGCTTAGATCCTTTAAAGCCACTTTTTGTATTTATTGGAAGATTAGTTGGTGAAAAAGCAGCTGATATATTACATGATGCAATTGCAACTGCAATTTTTCAAACAGAGGGAGAAGCAAATTTCTTTATTTTGGGAAGCGGACAAACTGAGGTGGAATGGGCGTTACAACAATTGTCTTATCAGCATCCCGGCGTTTATAATGTCTATATTGGTTATAATGAAGCGTTGAGTCACTTGATTTATGCAGGGGCTGACTTTTTAATGATGCCTAGTAGGGTAGAACCTTGCGGATTAAATCAGATGTATGCCATGCGTTATGGAACTGTTCCTGTGGTTAGAAGTACAGGGGGATTGAAAGATACAGTTGTTGATATGGGGGATGATAACGGTTATGGGATTCGTTTTAATCATGCATCTGTAGATGATTTGGTATATTCGATACATCGAGGCGTATCTGTTTTTAAAGATGCAAGCCATATGGATAAAATGCGAAAGACAATGATGCAAATAGATAATAGTTGGGAAGCAACTGTTCAAAAATATATTAACCTTTATCAATCTATCATTTAAACCCTATAACTTATTCTAATGGAGAATTATTCGAAATCAGTAGTGGCAGTCATCTTAGGCGGTGGAGCAGGAAGCAGATTGTCTCCTTTAACAGCAACTAGATCAAAGCCGGCAGTTCCCATTGCTGGTAAATATCGATTGGTTGATATTCCAATCAGTAACTGTATTAATAGTAATATCAATAGGATGTTCGTGCTAACGCAGTTTAACTCTGCATCATTGAACAAGCATATCAAAAATACTTATCACTTTAGTGCATTTAGTTCTGGCTTTGTAGATATTTTGGCTGCTGAACAAACACCAGATAACCCTGGTTGGTTTCAGGGTACGGCAGATGCGGTTAAGCAATCGCTTCGTCATATTAGCAATTTCGAGTACGAATATATTTTGATTTTAAGCGGTGATCAGTTGTATCAGATGGACTTTAGCGAGATGATCTCAAATCATAAAGCACAACATGCAGATATTACAATTGCTACTATTCCAGTGGGTGATCGTGAAGCTCCAGAGTTTGGTATTTTAAAAACCAATGACGAACACTTTATTACTTCATTCATTGAAAAGCCGAGCAAAGAATTGTTGCCAGAATGGACAAGCGATACAGGAGCTGATATGCAAAAGCAGGGTAGAAACTATTTAGCTTCAATGGGGATCTATATCTTCAACAAAAAGATCTTAGATCATTTGTTGTATGAGAAGAATCCAAAAGCTACCGACTTTGGTAAAGAAATTATCCCGGAATCGATCGATAACCATAAAGTAATCAGTTATCAGTATGATGGTTACTGGACCGATATCGGAAATATCTATTCTTTCTTTGAAGCCAATTTAGCTTTAACGGATGATGTGCCTGCATTCAATCTTTTTGATAATAACAAAACAGTTTATAGCAGGGCTAGAATGCTGCCTCCTGCAAAGATCAGTGGCACTACTTTAGAAAAAACAATTATCGCAGAAGGTTCTATTATCAATGCAAGCAGAATTGAACAGAGTGTAGTGGGGATCCGTTCTAGGATCGGTCATGGAACAACTATCGTTAGTGCCTATATTATGGGTAACGATTTCTATGAAACACTTTCCGAAATGGAATCAAGTAAAAATACTGGGATGCCAAAAATTGGAATTGGAGAACGTTGTTACATTAAAGATGCGATCATCGATAAGAACTGCCGAATTGGAAATGATGTAAAAATCATTGGAGGAAAACATTTGCCAAATAGGGATCATGAACTGTATTCAGTGAAAGACGGTATAGTGGTAGTTAGAAAATCAGCCATCCTTCCAGACGGATTCGTGATATAAATCATAAAAAACATCTCCATGTGGGATGTTTTTTTATATACTTTTACCTTCATGTATTTCATACACATTACACCATAATCAATTGCTATGGCACTTGCAAATAATTTGTCATCTACTTCAAACAGTTCGAAACCTATATTAAGTTTCTGGAAAATCTGGAATATCAGTTTTGGTTTTCTTGGTGTACAGATAGGCTACTCTTTACAAAACGCGAATACCAGTAGAATCCTTTCTGCAATTGGAGCTGATCCTCATAATCTGAGTTATTTCTGGTTGGCTGCACCGATGGCGGGATTGATAGTACAACCGATCGTGGGAATGTCGAGTGATAAAACTTGGACCCGACTCGGACGAAGAATTCCGTTTATTTTAGGTGGATCAATTGTTTCTGCTTTGGCTATGTTCTTCATGCCCAATTCAGAACATTTTGCATCTCTTTTACCTGCAGTGATCTTTGGAGCAACGATGTTATTGTTGATGGATACTTCCTTTAATGTAACCATGCAACCATTTAGAGCTTTAGTTAGTGATATGCTTCCTGAAAGTCAGCGTAATAAAGGCTATGCGATTCAAAGTTTTCTGATTAATACGGGGGCCTTTGTAGGTTCTATGTTGCCCTATGTATTAACTAATATTTTCAATGTAGCAAACTCTCCCAATCCGGGCGATAAGGTTGCCCCAACAGTTATCTGGGCTTTCTATTTTGGTGGTGGCGCTTTATTGTTGAGTGTATTATGGACTTCTTTCAGAACCAAAGAATACCCTCCCAATGAATATGCTAAATACAATAATATTGATGTAACAGAAACTGAAAAAGTTCCTTTTATTTCATTGCTGAAAAACATTCCTGCTACTATGTGGCAGCTTTCAATTACCCAGTTTTTCTCTTGGTTCTCTTTATTCTTAATGTGGGTGTATACTACGCAAGCAATTGCACAAAATATTTGGGGTACTACCGATCCGCATTCGAAGTTGTTTAATGATGCGGGAGATTGGACTGGTGTAATCTTTGCTGCGTATAGTTTATTTGCTGCTCTGTATTCATTGGTATTGACGCCAATTGCAGATAAACTGGGAAGAAAAAATACCTATACGATTTCTTTAATCCTTGGTGGAATAGGGTTGATGTCAATGATGTTTATTACAGATAAAAATTTATTATTCATACCAATGATTGGTGTGGGGATTGCCTGGAAGATCATGGCGATGCGGTCGCCGCGGACGGACTGCATCTCGGGTTCGGAGAGTTTGAGCAGGTCCTGGCCTTCGAAGATCACCTCGCC